>CAIOHY010000480.1 GCA_903858205.1 uncultured Cellvibrio sp. | reverse complement strand
GACATTATTACTATTTTGCAATCTATAAAATCGGCCGGCGCATTACACGCTGAACTTATCATTCAATAAGGAGAAAATAATGGCATCTTCAGAACTCGTTATAGATGTTATCAGTTGGGCGATGCGGCTTGAACAAACCAAAGCCGATTTGGCCAGCCGTAATATTGCTTCTGCCAATATTCCAGGAAGCCGTCCTATGCAAGTTGATTTCAACAGCCAAATCAGCTTGCTCAAAAATGCAGTTTATACCGGGACTGATGCAGAAGCAGTTGCGGGTTTGATGAATAAAACCTTTGCTATAACGGAAAGTAAAAATGTTGGTATAAGCGGTGGTGTGCAGCTTGATTCTGAAGTTGCAGATTTAACCAGTGCAGAGTTGCGTTATAAAACCTTAGCTGAGGCCTTATCGCGTCAGCTGTCACTTTTAACGATTGCTGCTAGCGGAAAACAATAAGGAATAGAAAATGAGTTATCTCAATCCAATTGGTGAAGCGGTACGTTTTGGCTTAAGTTACGAAAAGATGCGACTGGAAGCTGCAAGTTATAACCTCGCTATTGCAAATGTTGCTATTCAAAATAATCAAAACAGTGCGGGTTTGTCGGTTTCTGTATCTGCAAGTCCCTTTGCTAATGCCTTGGGTTTGCCAGTACTGGTGAAGCAAACTGAAAATACCGATGTACATCGTAAAGTCCACGACCCTCACAATCCAAATGCAAATGCGGATGGTGATGTGCTCTACCCCAACATCGACCCGACTCACGAAATGACTACCCTCGTTTCTGCTACACGTGCCTATGAAGCAAATGTGCGGGCATTCAATACTATTCATCAAATGTCATCAAAGGCACTTGAAATTGGAGGTCGCAGATAATGGATTCGCTTTCCGCTGTTCAATCTGTTTCATCGATGTCTGAATCAATGAAAACATCTTTAATTGAATATTCTTCACCTGCCGCACAGACGCAACCTTCGTTTGTATCAATGCTTGGTGAGGGAATAAATAATGTGAATAACAATATTCTCACCGCTGAATCGACAATGAATACTTTTTCCCTTGATGGTAATACACCCACGCATGAGCTGATGCTCACAATGGAAAAAGCAAAATTTTCACTGCAAGTAGCGGTTGAGGTTCGTAATCGTTTGGTCGAAGCTTATTCCGAACTAACACGTATGCAAATTTAGTATTGAGAGAATGATATTGTGAATACCGAAGTTAAACCATCGCTGGTCTCTCGTACTACCGGCCTGATCGTTGGGGCTATTATTATCCTAGCGTTGACAGCTGCTGGAGCCTGGTGGCTGTTAAAGACAAATTATGAAACATTGTTTTCGGAGAGTAATCCGGAATCGCGTGCTGAAATGTTAGCCATGCTGATGCAATGGCAAGTTCCTTACAAAGTTGACGAAACTACCGGCGCGGTATCAGTCCCGTCAGACCACCTTGCACAAACGCGGGCCAGACTTAGTGGCATGGGTTTACCTGCAACTCAAACTACGGGGCTGGAAGTTTTCGGACAAGGTGATTATGGAATGTCAGAATTCGCACAACGAATAAATTATCAGCGCGGGCTTGAGGGTGAATTAGCGAAAACTATTCGAACCTTTGAAGAAATAAAATCTGCGCGTGTTCACCTGACCCTTGCCAAAAACTCTTTATTTGAAAATCGGAAAGAGTCTGCCAAGGCGTCAGTTGCTGTGCAACTAAAACCTGACCATACGCTTACCCAGAAACAAATATTGGGAATCCAGCAGCTTGTAGCGGGTGCTATAACCGGATTAAACCCTGACCAAGTAGTGGTTTTGGATGAGCAAGGCAAGCCATTGGTTTCCGGTGATTCTTCAGAGGCTGATCGTTGGTCAAACATGCGCGTGGTGGAGCGTGAATACGAAGAGCGTGCTCGCCAGTTGATTGCAAGTATTGTTTCTGAAGCATCTATTAATATTTCGGTTAAATTGCAATTTAATTTTGATCGCGTCAAATCAATTCGCGAAACACTAATTCCATTACAAAATGGCACCGGTTTTTTGGTAAAAAAACGTGAACAAACTGCGACAGGTGAATCGCCCAACGCGGATAGCACTACTAACGTTCAAAATAATACATCAGCTGAAATCGAATATGCCTTTGGCAAAGAGCGTTCGGAAATTGAACATCCAATAGGTGTTATTACCCGCATCAATATGGGAGTGGTAGTTGGTAAAGAACTTGCCCCAGCGGATATCAATTCGATCAATAGAATTCTCATTTCAGGCCTCGGTTTATCCGCCGAACGGGGAGACAGCATTGCAATTATTGGGTCGCAGCAAAAAGCTCCGGCTGTTCCAGATGTTGAAGAGAAGCTGCATATCAGCGATGAAGCTATTGAACCTGTAACGACTGTTTCGATTGAAGAAAAAGTGTCGGCTCATCCTGTGCGTGACTTCATCACTCGCCATTGGATCGCAGCTGTTGGGCTATTTACAATTGTCCTCGCATTACTTCTATTGATGTTGTTGCGTCGCCCTAAATCAGTGACTCCACAAAAGTTAACCGAGCGCGAACGCGAGCAGTTGTTGATCGAGCTTAGAAGCTGGCTGGCGCAAGAACAGAATGAGGCTCGATAACAATGTTGCGCAAACTTGCATTGCGTCTGGCGTTTTTATCGGTGGAAGATCGCGATTGGCTTTTGGGTCAGCTGTCGCTTGCGGATAGGCAACGCATCAGCACGTTAATTGATGAAGCCAACGAGATGGGGTTGACCAGGGACCCGATTGTTTTATCTAACTTGTCGCAGCCAAAAGTAAAGCGGGAAGAGAATAACAATCGATTATCAAAGGACGAATTAACTGCGTTGCCATTGTTTTGGCAGCATTTAATACAGTTATATCAAACGGATACAAGTACGAATAATTTACCCGAGTCGTTGATGCTTAGCGTAATTGGGCATGCTAAAAATTCTTTAGCCAGCAGAACGGAAGACAAACAGTATGGCTGAGAAATTGCGAGTCGAGGAGTCCGCTTTTCCAAAGCGAAAATTAGGCATAGGCACCTCGCCTTCTGTAGCACATGAAGTGATTGGGGCTGAAGTTAATACTCCAGATCTACCGCACAGAACCAGAGAAGAGCTCGAAGTGGTTTTTGCTGAAGAAATCGCGGAGTTGAAAGAAGCTGCTCAAGATGAGGCCTTTAGTAAAGGTTATGAAGAAGGGAAGCTGGCGGCTGAAGAAGATTTCAAAATTCAAAAAGACAAATGGCAGGAAGATGCAAGAAAAAAACAATTAGAACTCGATAACACCATAGCAACATTGGACGATCTACTGGCCAGTTTCCAGGAATCAATTGATGATGCTTTGGAGAATATGAAACCTGCGGCGGTTGCTATTGCGTTTGCTGGCTTGACGCGTTTGCTAGGTGAGTCTGAACAATATCGCGAGCGTCTGGTGCAGCAGGTGCACCATGCGATGGAACAATTTGGTCATGAAACTCCCACGCGGATTTTTCTAAACCCAAATGATATATCAATCTTAAAGGACATCGAAAAACTTAATAGCTGGGCTGAAAAATTTACTCAGGAAGCGTCATTAAAACCAGGTAGTTGCATAATTGAGGCGGGGCCGCGCTCGCTGGAGGCCAGCCTTAATGAACAACTCGTTATTTTATCCAAGACATTATTGAAGTTGAGTCTGGTTTAAATGTCAATATTTATTGATGAAGATCATTACATCAACGGATTGCAGCAAGCTGTGTTGACCCAGTCTTTTGGTCGTATCTGTGCTATTCATGGATTAGTCATTGAAGCTGCTGGTTGCGATGTTCATTTGGGTGAATTAGTCGAGATATTACCTGCGCGCGGCGGGCCCAAGGTGTTAGCGGAAGTTGTAGGGTTGCGGGAAAATTCCATATTGTTAATGCCGTATAGAAGTGTAGAAGGCTTGTGTTTGCAAAGTCGCATACGCGCATTGGGTAAAGCATTGCGCGTACCCGTTGGTGAAAAATTATTAGGGCGAGTGATTACGCCATTGGGTGAGCCATTGGATAATCAGGGAGAACTAAAAATGGATGCTTTTTATCCCTCGCTTGGATCGCCTATTAACCCGCTTGATCGCAGCCCAATAAATGAAGTGCTTGAAACAGGAATAAGACCGGTCGATATTTTTTCTCCACTGGGGCGAGGTCAGCGCATAGGAATTTTTGCTGGAAGTGGCGTTGGTAAAAGTACTT
>CAIOHY010000479.1 GCA_903858205.1 uncultured Cellvibrio sp. | reverse complement strand
GCAGGCTTTAATCGCAAAGTGGAAGATGCGATTAAAGCGAGCGAGCCAATCAAAGATCCGCTGTTTAAACCCGAAGAGAATTTTGATCCGGGTGCAGAAGTCGCCACGGCTCCCGATCTTGAATCACTGCCCTTTATCGTGGTCGTGATCGACGAATTCGCCGACATGATGATGATTGTCGACAAGAAAAAAGTAGAGCAGCTGATTGCCCGTATCGCGCAAAAAGCCCGTGCGGCCGGTATCCACTTGATTCTCGCTACCCAGCGCCCCTCTGTAGATATCATCACCGGCTTGATCAAGGCCAACGTGCCTACGCGTATTGCGTTCCAGGTATCGTCCAAAATTGACTCGCGTACCATTCTTGATCAGGGCGGCGCAGACCAATTGCTAGGCCATGGCGACATGCTTTATCTGCCCTCAGGCACCAGCGTTCCCATTCGTGTACACGGCGCTTTTGTGGATGACCATGAAGTACACAAAGTGGTCGCCGATTGGAAAAAACGCGGTGCACCGCAGTACATCGATGGCATCACCGATGACGATAACAACTCGATTCCCGTACCAGGCTTACCTAGCGAAGGCGGTGAAGATAGCGATGGTGAAACCGATGCGTTGTACGATGAAGCGGTGCAGTTCGTGATTGAATCGCGCAAGGCGTCGATCTCGTCGGTGCAACGCAAATTGCGCATCGGCTATAACCGTGCGGCGCGCTTGATTGAAACCATGGAGGCGGCAGGCGTGGTTTCTTCCGCTGGCCATAACGGTAACCGCGAGGTGTTGGTTGGTGGTGGGCGCGATTAATTCAAACGGTTTATCTCAGGTTCATCGGCACAAGATAGGATTTGACTGAGCGCGGTGGCGCCAGTGCCCTTCAATTGATAGTGGAATCTATATGAAACTTTTTTCTAAAATTTTTGCTGGTTCGTTAATGATTGCATCGCTTGTAGTAAGCGCGGCCGATGACCAAGCCGCTGCGCAACTGCGCAAACAGCTCGATGCAATGAATACCCTGCAAGGCGATTTTGTGCAAACTACCTACGATAAAAAAGGTGCTGAGCAAGAGACCAGCAGCGGAAATTTTATGCTGATGCGCCCGGGCAAATTTTATTGGAAAACCCTTGATCCAGCGCCGCAGTTGTTGGTCTCAAATAATAAAACCATTTGGCTCTATGACCCCGATCTGGAAACCGTTAACGAGCGCGCGTTCACCGATGATCTGCGCGAAACACCCGCACTATTGTTGAGTTCGGATATAGAACAATTGCGTAAAAGTTTTACGGTCACGCGCGATGAAAAAGAAACAACCGCTGAGAAATACACACTCACACCCAAAGTGACTGAAGGTATGTTCCAGCATTTAACACTGGTATTTAAAGCAAATCAGCTTACCGAGTTTGCGATCCAAGACAGCCTCGGTCAACTCACCCGCTGTGTGTTAAGCAATGTGCAGCGCAACAAAACCCTGCCGGAAGAACAGTTTTTCTTTGTTCCGCCAGAGGGTGTTGAAATCCTAAAAGATTAAGCCCTATAAAATAAGCCGGATTTCATGCATGGATCTTTTCGGTTCAGCTACACCCGCCTACCAACCGCTCGCGGCGCGCATGCGCCCGCGCAACCTCGACGATTACATCGGTCAGGAGCATTTGCTCAGCGCCGGTAAACCCCTGCGTGAAGCGATAACCCGCGGCCAATTGCACTCAATGATTTTGTGGGGGCCGCCGGGCGTAGGTAAAACCTCGCTCGCCAAATTATTTGCCGAGCAAGCCAATGCCCGTTTCGAATCATTGTCAGCGGTGCTGTCCGGTGTAAAAGAAATTCGCGCAGCCGTTGCCAGTGCGCAGCAAGAGCGAATATCCAGTCGCCGCAAAACCATTTTGTTTGTCGATGAGGTGCATCGTTTTAACAAATCCCAGCAGGATGCATTCCTGCCTTATGTGGAAGATGGCACTTTTATTTTTATCGGCGCGACTACAGAAAATCCTTCGTTTGAATTAAATAATGCGTTGCTTTCACGTTGCCGCGTGTATGTATTGCGCGGCCTGCAACCAGAACAATTAAAAGATGTATTGCAGCAAGCTCTCGACGATAAAGTGCGCGGTCTGGGTGAACACAATATTCGCATTGATGACGATACACTGATGACGCTCGCGCAAGCCGCCGATGGCGATGCACGTAAAGCGCTTAATTTGCTGGAAATTTCTGCCGATCTCGCCGAGGAATCTGCCGATCACAAAATCATCAACGAACAGGTGATCGCGGAGGTATTGGCTTCCGATGTACGCCGTTTTGATAAAGGCGGCGATATTTTCTACGAGCAAATTTCAGCGCTGCATAAATCCGTGCGTGGTTCATCACCTGACGGAGCCTTATATTGGTTGGCACGAATGCTGGATGGCGGCTGCGATCCACTCTACATCGCCCGCCGGGTGGTGCGTATGGCGAGCGAAGATATAGGCAATGCTGATCCTCGCGCGCTGCCGTTGTGCTTATCCGCGTGGGATGTGCAAGAGCGTTTGGGCAGCCCGGAAGGGCAATTAGCGATCGCTCAAGCCGTGGTGTATTTGGCCTGCGCACCTAAAAGTAATGCTGTGTATAATGCGTTCAACCAAGTGATGGCCGATGTGCGCAGCCAACCAGCTTATGATGTCCCCATGCATTTGCGCAACGCCCCGACCAAGCTGCTGAAAAGCATGGAGTACGGCGCGGAATATCGCTACGCCCACGATGAGCCAGGTGCTTATGCGGCGGGTGAAAATTATCTTCCAGAAGATATCGCCCAAACGCAGTATTACCAACCCGTTGAACGCGGTTTGGAATTAAAAATTCAGGAAAAACTGGCACACCTGCGCGAGTTGGATAAACAAAGTAAAAAGAAACGCTATAAAAAAACGTTTGGTAAATAATATGCAGTGGTTAGCAATCGCATTAGGTGGTGCTCTTGGCTCAGTGCTTAGATTTGCTGCCGTCGGTTATTTAACACCGCTACTGAATTACCGTTTTCCGTTTGGCACCTTTGTGGTGAACATTGTCGGGTCGTTTTTAATTGGTGTGGCTTATGTACTCCTGTTAGAAAAAACGACTTTGCCCGTGGAATGGCGGTTGTTTTTTATCACCGGAGTTTTAGGCGGCTTCACCACCTTCTCCGCGTTTTCGTTAGAAATTTTACAGCTGTGGCAAGAAGGGCATGTGTTTAATGCGCTTTTGTATGCGAGCAGCTCGGTTATTTTGGGTTTGCTCATGGCATTTGTTGGAATGGCCTCAACCCAGAAATTTTTTTAGATCGTAGCCCGTATGGAGCCTAGCGCAATACGGGATATGTTTTGTGTGATATCTCCCCGTATTCCGCTAGGCTCTATACGGGCTACGGATAACTTTTTTAACTTTAATACAGAAAATTACTCATCATGTTAGATTCAAAATTACTCCGCACCGCTACCGAACAAGTTGCCCAGGGTTTGGCCAAACGTGGCTATGAATTGGATGTTGCCAAAATCCAGGCGTTGGAAGAAACCCGTAAAGCTATTCAAATAAAAACTGAAAATTTACAAAGTGAACGCAACTCCATCTCCAAAGGAATCGGCAAAGCTAAACAAGCCGGTGAAGATGTTGCCCCCATGATGCAAGCTGTTGAAAACATCAAGCAAGAATTGGTGGGAGCTGAGGCTGAACTGGCAAAAGTGCAAGCTGAGTGGGATGAGTTTGTAAACGCTATTCCCAATATTCCCGCCGATGAAGTGCCTAACGGAAAAAGCGAAGACGATAATGTAGAAATTCGTCGCTGGGGTATGCCGCGCAGTTTTCATTTTCCGATCAAAGATCACGTTGATTTGGGTGCGGAATTAGGTGGTTTGGATTTTGAAGTCGCTACCAAAATTACGGGTACACGCTTTGCGGTATTGCGTGGCGGCGTGGCCCGTTTGCATCGCGCACTCGCGCAATTTATGTTGGACACTCACATCAACCAACACGGTTATGAAGAAGTTAACGTGCCGTTTATTGTGAATCGCGATTCATTGTTTGGCACTGGTCAACTGCCAAAATTTGAAGAAGATTTATTTAAACTGACCGATGACCGCGAGTTCTATTTAATTCCTACTGCTGAAGTGCCAGTCACTAACATTTATCGCGATGAGATTGTGGATGACACTCAATTACCCATTAAATTGGTTTGCCATTCACCTTGCTTCCGCTCCGAAGCTGGTAGTTATGGGCGCGATACGCGCGGCATGATTCGCCAGCACCAGTTTGAGAAAGTAGAGCTGGTACAATTTGTTCGCCCCGAAGAATCCGATGCAGCACTTGAAGCCTTGGTTGGTCACGCCGAAAAAATCCTGCACGACTTAGGTTTGCCGCACCGCACCGTGGTTTTGTGTGGTGGCGATATTGGCTTCTCTTCTGCAAAAACTTACGACATCGAAGTCTGGGTTCCATCACAAGATAAATACCGCGAAATTTCATCCTGCAGCAGCTTCCGCGATTTCCAAGCCCGCCGCATGATGGCGCGTTACCGCAATAAAGAAACCGGTAAACCAGAATTGCTGCACACATTAAACGGTTCTGGTTTAGCAATTGGCCGCACTTTGCTAGCGGTATTAGAAAATTATCAACAAGAAGACGGCAGTGTAATTATTCCGGAAGTATTGCGCCCTTACATGAGCGGGCAAGAGGTATTGAGCCCTAAACAATAATGTTAAAACAGGCGAAAAGCCTGTTTTGACATCTTAAAGGAGTTTTTATGAATAAATTTTTGTTGTTGCTAATATTTGTCACTTCGTTAGTGGTGCAAGCGGAAGAACCTGATCGCTTAGGCACTGTTTATTTAACGTATATTGGTGATACCGAAAAACAGTTCGCAGGAGTTTTTATTGACGGTAAGACTCGTTTTAGATATGAGTACGATGATAATGTTGAAATAATTTCATTTATTAATGATTTGTTTGAGAATGAAGAAGATTATTTGTTAGAGATTGATCCCAAAAATGTCATTGGAGAAATTAT
>CAIOHY010000478.1 GCA_903858205.1 uncultured Cellvibrio sp. | reverse complement strand
GTACGAATAACGCGCAACGCAATTTCTCCGCGATTGGCGATCAAAATTTTCTTAAACATAATGCTATTTTTAAGCTGGGTCAACCAAGAACAATGGCTGATCGTAGTCCACAGGGCTCGCGTTGTCTACGAGAACCTTTATAATTTTTCCTGAAATTTCTGCTTCAATTTCATTGAAGGTCTTCATGGCTTCAATAATACATACTTTATCTCCTTTTTGAATGGTGTCGCCAACATTTACAAAGGCGTCTTTGTCTGGTCCTGGTGTGCGATAGAAGGTGCCAATCATTGGAGATTTGACTGTAATGTATCTACTGTTTTCGGTGCTGTTTTCGTTGTTTTCAGTAGTTACTGGAGCAACATTGGTTACAACAGGGGCTGCAGCAACAGGAGCTGTTGCAACGGGAGCGGCCTGATACATGATTGGTTCAGTTTGACTTCCTTTGATTGAAATGCGAAAACCCTCTCTTTCGATTTCAACTTTGCCGAGTCCTGATTTGGATACCAATTTGATGAGGTCTTTGATTTCTTCTAAATTCATGGTTTAATTTTTTTTCAAAGTTAATTTAATTATGAATTGTAGGCCCATTTGAGGTAAATTGCTCCCCAAGTGAAGCCGCCGCCAAATGCGGAAAGAATAAGTACATCGCCTTTCTTTAACTGACTTTCGTAGTCCCAGAGACAAAGTGGCAAAGTACCGGCGGTGGTATTGCCGTAACGTTCAATATTGATCATGACCTTTTCTTTCGTAAGGCCCATTCGATTAGCGGTGGCATCTATGATTCTAAGATTAGCTTGATGTGGAACCAACCAACTAACATCGTCGCTAGTTAAGTGATTGCGCTCCATAATTTCAGCTGAGACATCTGCCATGTTGGTCACTGCAAATTTAAAAACGGCTTGACCTTCTTGCTTTACGTAGTGTTGGCGGTTTTCAACCGTTTCAATTGAGGCGGGCATGTAGGATCCGCCGGCAGGTTGTTGAAGGTATTGACGACCAGATCCATCGCTTTTTAAAATGAAGTCCATGACTCCGTTTCCTTCATCGTTTGGCTCGAGCAATACCGCACCTGCACCGTCTCCGAAAATAACACAAGTAGTTCGGTCTTGATAATCGATGATAGAGGTCATTTTATCAACACCAATGACCAGTACTTTTTTATGTTTCCCTGATTCAATAAATTGAGCTCCGGTGGATAGCGCATAGAGGAAACCTGAGCAAGCTGCGTTCAAATCATAGCTCCAGGCGTTTTTCATGCCTACTTTATCACAAACAATATTGGCGGTGCTGGGAAAGGGGTGGTCAGGGGTTACTGTTCCGACAATAACGAGTTCGATGTCTAGCGGATCAATGCCTTTTTTTTCAAGTAGTGCTTTGACTGCTGCTGCTGCCATATCAGAACTTGCACCATCTTTCATGATGCGGCGCTCTTTGATGCCTGTGCGGCTTGTGATCCATTCGTCAGTAGTATCAACCAACTTGGCTAAATCTTCGTTTGATAAAATATGTTCAGGCACATAGCCCTGAACTGCAGTTATGGCAGCGGTGATTTTACCCATGATTAGTTAAAAGCTTCGTTAATTTTTTCAGTTAAATTGGAAGTCACGACGTTGTGTGCATGAAGAATCATATTCTTGACGGCAATATCATTCGAGATACCATGACCTATAATTGCGTTTCCTTTGACGCCTAATATAGGAGTGCCACCGTAATTTTCATAATTAAAGCGGTCAAAATAGGCATCTTGAATTCCGCGTTTTTTGATGAGGGTATAAATTCCTTCTGCTTCTTTGAGGACGATATTACCGGTAAATCCGTCGCAAACAATAACGTCGGCTGCTCCTGTAAAAATATCTCGTCCTTCAATGTTCCCTGTGAAGTTCAGTTCGTCTGATTCGGCTAGCAATTTGTATGTTGCGATGGAAAGTAAATTGCCTTTAGAGTCTTCCTCGCCAATATTGAGCAAAGCCACTTTTGGATTTTCAATGCCTAAAACAGTTGTGGCATAAACCGAACCAAGAACTGCAAATTGATAAAGCACATCTGACTTGCAGTCGGCATTGGAACCGACGTCTAACAATATAGACTGACCACCATTGATATTAGGCAGCGTAGAGGTAATACAGGGGCGGATTACTCCAGGAATGGTGTTGAGTTTGTACATGGCACCCACGAGCATAGCACCAGTATTGCCATTGCTGGCCAACACATCAATGAGTCCTTTGGCAAGCATTTCAAAACCTACAGCAATAGAGCTGTTTGGTTTTTTAGGAAGTGCTCGGGTAGGATGATCGTGG
>CAIOHY010000477.1 GCA_903858205.1 uncultured Cellvibrio sp. | reverse complement strand
GTCAGGCGGGCTATGCGTTAATTGAAAGCAATTGGTTCCAAAATGCGAAAAACCCGATCACTTGCCGTTACGACAGCAGCAACTGCGGCTTCTGGGATTTGCGCAATAACAACGTAAAAAACCCCGGTGATTTTGCCACTTACAACATCACCTGGAGCAGCGGCGGCACCATCGATGCCAACAACTGGACGACAACAGCCCCATTCCCAATCAGCATTCCTTACAGCTACTCGCCGGTTGCGCCCCAGTGTGTGAAAGACAAGATAGCCACGGTCGCCGGTGTGGGTAAAAATGGCGCGACTCTCACTGCGGCGGTCTGCGGTGGTACGGCCAGTTCTGTGGCCAGTTCAGTTGTGAGTTCGATTGCGCCTTCAAGCAGATCATCGAGTTCAGTCGCCTTAACCTCAAGCAGCCGATCCTCAAGTTCAGTGGCAGCGACGTCAACCAGCAGATCATCCAGCTCCGCTGCAGTGACCTCATCCAGCAGATCGTCCAGTTCGGTGGCGACCAGCGCTAGGAAATCGAGCAGCTCAGCCGCTGCTGCGGGTAACTGCAGCTATGTGATTACCAATAACTGGGGCTCAGGTTTCACCGGTGCGATCCGCATCACCAACAAAGGGACTGCGGCCATTAACGGGTGGACGGTAAATTGGAAATACACCAAAGGCACCAGCCTGAGCGGCACCTGGAATGCGAATGTGTCTGGCAGTTACAGCGCGACTAACCTGAGCTGGAATGCCGTAATCCAACCAGGCCAAACCGTTGAGTTCGGCTTTCAAGGAGTTCATTCGACGGCCGAAATTCCGTCCGTAACGGGTTCAGTGTGTAACTGATCCTCGTTTTCCTGCACGCGAAAAGCCGATGGTCACCCCATCGGCTTTTTTGCGTGTGGCGCTGCCGTTAGCAGCAGAACGCAAACCTGATCGGCACGCGCTTGTGTCTGGGTTTTGATAAAAAGGCCGAACAATGGGAGCGGTTGGTGCAATAAGTAGAGAATTTGCGTATTAGCGTTTTGCGAATAAACTTAATAAGTATTTCTCTTGAGATTGGCGATAAATGCGCAACCTGACTCTCACACAGCTCTTCGGTGTAGTGCTTGGCGTACTGATTATAGGTTTTCTTCTGTTTGGCTACATCGCTTACAGCAGACTCACCGAGCTAGCGGTAAACGGGCCTGTCTATACCAAGATAGTCTCGGGAAAAGATCTGGTTGCCGACATATTACCGCCGCCGGTCGATGGGCTGGAAGCCAATCTTGTGGCATTGCAATTTCTACTCAGCGAATCAGCGAGCGAGCGTAATGCCCTCAAGGCACGCATCGCCGAGCTTCACCGTGAATTTTTGGGTCGACGTGACTATTGGGGCACCCAGGAATTAACACCCCAACAGCGCCAAGTATTGGATGAGCGCTTATTTCCGGCGGGGGAACAGTTTTTTGCGGTGGTTAATAAAGCCATGTCGGTAGCGGAACAGAATGCGGCCGCTGCGCGCACCGACGAATTACGGAAAATCAATCAGGCCTATCTTGAGCAACGCGCCGCGGTGGAGGAATTATTAACGCTCACACTCGTCAACAATCAAAAGATTGAGCAGCAAGCCGAGCGCGATATTCAAGCAGGCTTCACCTGGTTGGCTGGTGTACTGATTTTCTCCTTGGGCACTGCGGTCTTGATTGCCCTCAAGGCGTCCAGCCACATCAAACGGCAGCTGGGGGTGGAGCCTGCTGAGGCTCAGTATTTTGTCGATGAAATTGTGGCCGGGAATTTGGATGCCACTACAAAAACAGCACCGCAAGCGCTGAGTTTGATGGCGGGTATTGTTTTTATGAAAAACCAAATTGCCGACATTGTTCGTTCATTCGATAAAATTCATCGTGAAATCACCGAATCCATTTATCACATTGGACTTACATCAAAAGAAATTGCTCGTGCAACAGAGCTGCAAGTCAGCGAATCCACCGCAGTTGATTCTGCGACCACACAACTCAAAAATCTGCTGCTCACGGTCAAGGCAACAACGGAACAAGCGCGGCAAAAATCCCGCGAAGTAGAAGTTCAAGCGACGGAAGGCGTCAGCTCCTTAGCCGACATTGTAAAAACCATGGATACAGCGACGGAAAGCGTTGAATCATCGGAAGAATCTGTGCGCAGCTTGGCCACCGCCAGTGTTGAGATCAACAGCATAGTATCCAGTATTAAAACCATCTCTGATCAAACCAATCTCCTGGCCTTGAACGCGGCGATTGAAGCGGCGCGCGCGGGTGAGCAAGGGCGCGGATTTGCGGTTGTTGCCGATGAGGTGCGCACCCTGGCGATAAAAACCGGTAAGGCGACGGAAACCATCCAGCGGATAGTGGATGACCTTAATGCAAAAGTGCAGTACACGCTCGAAGGCATGACCCGAGTGGTAGAGACGGTTAAAGAAAGCCAAGCGGAAGCGCAAAAAAATGCGGGCATCATGGAGCAGATGGCGGATGAGGCGCGCGCGTCAAGTCAACTCAGTTCTCATATTGCGGAAGTCTCTGTTGATCAAATAGCGCGGCTTGAGTTATTGGAGAGCAAGCTGCAAGGATTGTTTTCTGCGATGCAATCCAATTTCAGGACGCTTGATCTGATAGGTTCAATCAGCGAATCGCTCGATCACACAGTGGCCTCGCTGCAAAGCAAAGTAGCCTTTTTTAAATTTGAGCCAGAACGAATAGTGCTCGATCACCCTAATGAAAAACGTAAACACCTGCGCATGAAAAATTCACTCTTCGTGAACATTATGTTGGATGGTGAAAAAATCTCGGCACGTACTAAAGATTTCAGTATGGGCGGTCTATCTTTTGTGTCCAAGCAAAAACTGGCGATCAAGAAAGGCGACAACATTTTAATCAGTGTGATTCCGCCGATTGGCGCAAAAGATCAAGGGTTGCAAGAGCCGGTACCATTAACTGCAAGAGTCGTTCGCGATTCGTTAGAAAAAAACGAATACGTTTATGGGGTGACATTTGAATCGATTGATGAGGCCACCAAAGCGAAGATCAGTCGCATCGTGAATTTTTATCAACCACATTAATGAGGGTTGCCAGCGCTTAATTAAAAGTTGCTTGAGCTGAATTGAACGTTTTTTGTTTGCAGTATTCATCACCGGCTGCCCGAGCCATTTCCACATCCTTAACGCCATCGCCAACTGTCATGCTATTGGCGGCTATTTCGTAGGGCTCCTAGGAGCTAACAGCGAAATACTATTCTGTCCGTCATTCCGCTCACAGATTTTATGCGCCAGTTTGGCTATGATGGCCGCCCGTTCAACCAAGCTCCTGTTTAATTTTCTCTAAATGGATGTTGTAAATGCATTACCTCTCGCCGGAATTCGGACTCGTTTTTGTTGGTTTTTTGTGGCTCTATTGGTGGATGGGCTCTGCCTATGGGGTGCGTGCACAGAATCTGTTGTTGGTGGCGGCGAGTTATCTTTTCTATTGCAGTTTTGATTGGCGTTTTGCGTTCTTGCTTCTGAATTTCTCGCTGGTGATTTTGGCTCTGGCGCAAGCCGTGCAAGGGCACAATGGCAATCGGCGGCGCTGGCCGGTGATTGCGGGCGTGGTTCTGGCGCTGGCCAATCTGGGCATATTCAAGTATTACAACTTTTTCCGCGAAGAAAGCCTCGCATTGCTGACCCCGCTATTTAACGGAGCGAGTCTGCCAGTGCTGGAATTTGTGTTGCCGGTGGGAATTTCGTTTTACACCTTTCAAGGCTTGGCCTATTTAATTAGCGTCGGACGTGGCGAATGCAAGCCAGCGACACTGCTTGATGGTTTGTTGCATCTCTCGTTTTTCCCCACCTTGTTGGCCGGGCCGATTTGCCGACCAAACGAGTTGTTAACGCAAATCCAAGCGCCGGCCGAGCGTAAAATCGCCGCACCGGAAGTGGCGATTTTATTGATCATCTCCGCATTGATAAAAAAAGTCTGGCTCTCGGCTTGGTTGGCCGAAGAGTGGGTAAACCCGGTATTCGCCAATCCGGATGCTTACCACTCAATCGAATTACTCTTCGGTTTGATGGCTTATGCCTGGCAATTGTTCTTTGATTTTTCCGGCTACACCGACGTGGTCACAGCACTCGCATTGTTGCTCGGTTTTAGTTTGCCGGTGAATTTCCGCCAGCCCTATCTTGCGACCAGCTTGAGCGATTTTTGGCGGCGCTGGCATATCACCCTGTCGCGCTGGATTCGCGATTATGTATACATCAGCCTCGGCGGCAACCGCGCAAGTTGGGGGCGCACCCAGATTAATTTATTGATCGCGATGACACTTTCGGGTTTTTGGCACGGCGCGAGCATCACCTTTGTGGTCTGGGGTTTGTGGCACGGGCTGGGTTTGATTGCGCAAAATAGCTGGCAGAAAATCACCTCGTTAACATTGCCCGATGGGATTACCCAGTGGCTGACCTTTGCGTTTGTGTGTTTTGGCTGGCTGTTGTTTCGCGCGGAAGATTGGCAATCGGTGACCACCTACGTCGCCGGTTTTAGCCGCTGGGATACTTTGCCCAGTCTGAACTGGATAGGATTGCTCGCGGCGATGGTTGTGTTCTTTATGCTCGCGCGCCGCGCTGAGCCGATGATGGAAAAATCGGCCGCCGCCCTGCGTGTCTTGCCCTGGTGGGGTCAGGGATTAGCATTAGTTGCCAGCGCTTTGTTGATTATGGAATTGGCACCGGCGGGTATGCCGGGTTTTATCTATTTCGGTTTTTAACGTTTTCAGGACCACGACGTTATGAGTAGCACACAGGATATGGAATCCCAACACACCAAAGCCTTACTCGGCATCACCTTCGCCAGCCTCTTGCTTGTGGCGGTGAAGGCGAGCGCTTTGCTGCAATATTGGCAGCAGACCCACCATATTTTGCTGGAATTTGGCAGCCTGCCAAAAACCAGCTCATTCCTGCCAAAACAAGCCTATTGGCAGGAATTGGCTAGCCAGTGGGATGAATTTATCGCGCAAAGCGAAAGCCGTATGCTGCTCGCTGGCCAACTTTTGTTGCTGGGCGATGAGGCATTGCCCGAGCCGGAGTTGCCAGTCGCCGTCGCACCTGTGTGCCCAAAACAGGAGGTGATTACTCAAGCGTGCCCTGAACCTGTCGCCCCGCCAAAACCGGTCGCTTACGAGACACCAGCCTATGAAACACCTGCGGCAGCCATGGCCGAGGCGGTTACAGTTGCCAGCGTTCAAACCAAGATCGCAACCGATACCCTGAGTGCGAATACAACTACCGAATCAATCGATACTTCGGACGGCGCGCAGTCGATTGAACCACTGCCCGAAGCAACACCCGACGCCATTGCCGCCGCCCAAGGCCCAATCCCGCTGGGTGCTGATGATCGCATTTTGCTGGTGGGGGATTCCCTGATGCAGGGTTTGGCGCCACACCTGATCACCAATCTCAAGCGCAAGTACAAGGTCGAAGCCATGGACTTGAGCAAGCACAGCACCGGGCTGACCTATCCGGCATT
This sequence comes from uncultured Cellvibrio sp., assembly GCA_903858205.1. Classification (GTDB taxonomy): domain Bacteria; phylum Pseudomonadota; class Gammaproteobacteria; order Pseudomonadales; family Cellvibrionaceae; genus Cellvibrio. Next base: position 7,051 of record CAIOHY010000477.1, on the reverse strand, counting down.
TTTCGATTGGCCTGCGACCGTAGAAGATGCGTTTGAACTGGAGGATTACTCGGTCGTTATCGTCTTTCTTGGCGCCAACGACCCCTGGGATATGACCATTCAGGGGCGTTATATCCGCTTCGGCTCCGAGCCTTGGGCGGCGGTGTATCGCGAGCGGGTCGCGCGCATTATCAATACCGCTGCAGCACATCGTGCGCGCTTGGTCTGGTTGGGTGTGCCGCCACTGGGGCGTGAGGATCTGGTCGGCAAAGCATCCAAACTTAATGCGATCTACGCCGAAGAAGCCGATAAAATGCCACTATTTGCGCGCTTCGTCCCCACCGATGCCACACTCACCGCCGATGGCAGCAGCTTTACCAAGTTTCTCGAACTGCCTGACCTTGGCAGTGTTATGGTGCGCACCGACGACGGCGTGCACTTCACTACCCAAGGCCATCGCCTTTTGGCGAACCTGACACTCACCCAATTTGGTGCGGCCCGCGCTGCTGAAAAACCGGTGGAAGACGCAGCCAGCACAACTGGCGGCACCGATACCGACACTATCGCCCCCAACAACAAGATCACCCAACGATGAAGTATTTAACACTGTGCGTCTGGTTGTTGGTATCGGCCGGGGCAACGCCTGCCCTAGCAGCCAACAAAACAACTCCCCTGCTCGATTATGGCGACCGCAAAGCGCCAGCGCTCTGGCAAAGCTTACGCGATCTGGAGGATAAGAAGCGGCAAGAGCCGATTCGGATTATCCAATTGGGCGACTCCCACACCGCCGGCGACTACTTCAGCGGGCAACTGCGCCAGCGCCTGCAAGGCCAATTTGGCAACGCTGGAATCGGCTGGCTTACACCGGGCTACATCACCAACCAGCGCTCCAGCCAAGTGTTGCTGCGCAGCAGCGGCAGTTGGAAGCTCAGCGACGCCAAACAGCACAAACACTCCGGAGTGTTTCCCGTCGGTGGATTTATCAATACCTCGGCGGGAAATTCGATCCTTGAAATCAAAGTCAAAGACGCACCTGCGGCCGGGCAATGGCGCCTGAACATTTGGCAGAACTCCGGCCAAACCCTGTGGAGCCTGGCGCTACCCGGCGGCAAAGTGCATAAATTACCGGGGCAGGGCGAGCCCAAAGCCCCTTGGCGATTGAGCACCCAAGAGCTGGACGCGAACAAGGTGAGCGGTCTGAAATTGCTCGCGCCTCCGGGTGGAAAATTGGGCGGCGTCATTTTGGATCGCATTGCACCCGGCATAACACTGGATGCGCTGGGCAATAATGGCTCAGTCGCCGATGTTATCAACCGTTGGGATTCATCAACCCTGCGCAACCAACTGCAATGGCGTAACCCGCACTTGATCATCCTCGCCTACGGGACTAATGAAGCCTTCGGCAAAGATCTGGTGCCAGAGACCTACGAGGCCGAATTGCGCCAGGCGATTCGATCCCTGCGCGGTGCGGCGCCGCAAGCGGCGATCCTGCTGCTAGGCGCCCCCAGTTCCGCAAAATCCCGCCCACCCCATATCAACGGTGGATGCCGTGTGCCGCTACCCCCGAGTTTGATCAAAGTGCAGAACAGCCAAAGGCGCGTCGCCCGGCAGGAAGGCACGCTTTATTGGGATTGGAGCGCGATGATGGGCGGTAATTGCGGCGCACAATTTTGGCTGAAACAAAAAACGCCGTTTATGCGCCCGGATCTGGTTCACATGAGCCCCGAAGGCTATGTGGCGAGCGCCGATGCACTTTATATCGCCGTGTTGGATGAAATGGATAAGGCATTGAAACGGCACGGAACTGTGCAAAAAAATTGATTGATTTTCCGCCGCTTGAATGTGAGCGGTGGGCGTTGATGGCCGGGGAATTTTTGCAAAAAAAAACGGCAGAAAATCTCTGCCGTTTTTCCTAAACCCATTTCATTTTTGTCGAAGAATATCGACGAAGGGACTGTAAACCCCATTTTTATCAAACGCCGCGATTTGAAAGACGTACTCGCCTTCCAGCCATGGAAAGCTGTAGCTGCTAGTCCATGCATCATTAATGCTGATGTAGGTAAATTTGGCATCGCTCAATTTTTTGTAACGAATTTCATAACCGCCTAATTCAGTGATATCCAGATAATCACCATTCTCACGTTTGTTCGGAGCGGTCCAGCTAATACCGACAGGCCCTGCAACCTGCTGCGTGTTGCCGCTTGATGATGCAGCCGACCAGCTTGACGAACTGGTAGCCGGTTTTGACGAGCTGGATGAACTCGCCGCCGCTTGGGAGGATGAGCTAGATGTGCTGATAGTCGATGGCGGCAGATTGACGGGGTTATTTAAGGGATCAACCGGCTCTACTTTAATCCAATTCACATTGAATCCACCAAGCAGCGCTTTGATGCCAAAATAATGCCTTCCTGCGGGTAAGTTTATTATCTTTTCGACACTGGCCCACTTTTGCCAACCACCGGTTACTGGCACAGATACGCGATCAAAAACGGTTGAGGTACCCGCTTCGTGGAAGGTAAAACTTCCGCCTGCGCTCAGGCTGGCGACACGATAAGTCACCTTATAACTCGCAGTGGCAGGAATAAGCACTTCGACGTTTTTGTAGTCCATCCAATCGCCGGTATCGATATAACCAACATTGGTACCACCGCCGTCACCGGAGGCTGTTTCGTTCTTTACTCCACTCATCTCGGAATAGGTTTCAGCTTCTATGGTGAGTGGCATGGGCGTTGCGATAGGTTCTATGCGAACCCAATTGACGTTAAACCCTCCTGTGGTCGCATCCAGCTTGAATTTGTGTTCGCCCGCTTCAAGAGCGATTTCACGCTCAACGGTCGTCCAAGCCTGCCAACCGCCAGTATTGGGTATGGGCACTGAGTCAATGGTGGCGCCGGTGGTGATATTTTTTAACGCCAGCACCGCGGAATTTTTTGTGCTGGCTACGCGATAGGAAATTCGATACTTACCAGTAAAAGGCGCGTTGATAACGGAATTGTCATATGACATCCAATCGCCGGTATCAATATAGCCAACGTTTTGCCCACCACCTACATCCGTTGTTGCCTCCTTTTGAACGCCGGACATAGTGCTATAACTAGCAGCCCGAATAACAAATGGAAATTGTGTCTCTCCGGCTACAGAAACTGATGAAGCACTCGAAGAACTACTTGATGCGATCGGTGTTCCATCGATGCTCTCGAGTTTAAACCAATTGAGGTTGAAGCCTCCTGAAGTGGCGAAGAGCTTGAGATTCAATGCACCCTGCGCAAGGTTCAGAGTGCGCTCAACATCGACCCATGTCTGCCAGCCCGCTGTCTTTGGGATGGACACTGTATCCAGCGTCTGATCAGTAGACTCGTTCTTTAACACCATACTTCCGCCGCCGTTGAGACTTGCGACCCGGTAAGTAATTTTGTAGGTGCCAGTAGCCGGAATCGTGATGTTGCGGAAAGTCATCCAATCCGATGAATCGATATAACCGATATTCCTTCCCCCACCGACGTCGGCCGTAGTCTCCGATTGAACCCCACTCATCGCCGTATAATTTTCCGCTTCAACCGTAATAGGCGCAGGTCTGACAACATTCGCCGCTGCGCTGGGGCTAAAAATCATAAATGGGGCGCAGAGGGCCATCGCTATAGATGCATGACGTAAACGCTGTTGCCAATTCAAACCGCGCTTCAGCTGCAGCTGATCAATAAATCCGAGTTCAATTAAAATTTCGCCGAGTGGGGTGACCGGCGCAGAGGGATCGGTGGGGTCGAGCAAACGCTTCCGGCGCGCCTGCTCTGCGAGGGCGATATCGCGCTGGGTTGGTGTAATTAGCGCTTTACTGACGAGGATGTCACCTAAAAGAGTGGGCTCTATTTTTTTGAACATAATGCCTCCAAAACTACAACCGCATGATTCTCCGAGCTGTCTGTTTGATAGCGCCCGGAAAACAAATTTCGATGGACTGCGCCTAATCAGTGTAGAAGATGATCAGAATATTGTGATCTATAACATAAGTGCTTCATTGCAATCTTTTCTCATAATAAGTTCAAAGATCTGTGCACTTTGAGTTCATCTGTTGTTTTTGCGGAGAAAAAACCGTTCCAATATTTAGCCTGTGGCTATTTCCAGTTTTCCTCTAGCCGCCGCATTTGCATCATAAAAAGTAAAGTTTGTTCGCAGGACGGCCGTCAACTGCTACCTTTTATATGTGAATACTCGCGCAGCAGCCGTTTTGGCTACTGCATATAACCAATATTGATTATTATCCTGCAGCTCATTGATGCAGTTGAATTAATTGATGCACCCAATCAAATTGGCAGTTCTTTGTTTACACAACAGGTCATCCACTATGAACAATAAAATAACGCTTCGGTCGCTGGTTTCAGGCGCCGTTCTACTTTCAATGCTTGCCGGGTGTGATGCCCAAAAAACCGAGGCACCAACAGCGACCACACCTGCTCCAGCCACTACTACTGCAACCAAAGTCGAATGGCCCGCGATTAACAGCGCGGTCAAAAAAGACCCGGCCGTGGAAACGCGCATTGATGAGTTGATGGCCAAAATGACGCTGGAAGAAAAAATCGGCCAGTTGATCCAGCCAGAAATCAAATTCGTGACGCCGGACGATATCAAGCAATATCACGTGGGTTCTGTGCTCAACGGCGGCGGCAGCACCCCGGGCAGTAACAAATACGCAACCATGGAAGACTGGGTGAAACTCGCCGACAGTTTCTATAACGCGTCGGTCGATAAATCCAACGGTCGTATTGGTATTCCAATTATGTGGGGTACAGATGCCGTGCATGGTTTGGGCAACGTGGTTGGTGCCACCCTCTTTCCTCACAACATCGGTCTGGGTGCCTCCAATAACCCGGAACTGTTAAAACAAATCGGCTGGGCGACAGCGCGCGAAATCGCTGTGACTGGTTTGGATTGGGATTTCTCCCCCACAGTGGCCGTTGCGCGCGATGACCGCTGGGGTCGCGCTTATGAAAGCTGGTCGGAAGACCCACAAATCGTCGGCGCTTTTGCCGGGGAGATGGTAGAAGGACTGCAGGGTGAAGGTGGCTCGGAGAAATTTTTATCCAATGAACACGTGATCTCCACAGCCAAACATTTTATCGGCGATGGCGGCACCTTAAATGGTGTAGACCGTGGCCCAACCCAAGGCGATGAACAGCACCTGCGCGATATTCACGGCGCCGGTTATTTCAGCGCCCTGGAATCCGGCGTGCAGGCGGTGATGGCCTCCTTCACCAGCTGGGACGGCACACGTATGCATGGCCACAAATATTTGCTTACCGACGTGCTCAAAGGCCAAATGGGTTTTGATGGTTTGGTCGTCGGCGATTGGAGCGGCCACAGTTTTATTCCCGGTTGCACCGCCGTCGATTGCCCTGAATCGCTCATGGCCGGTTTGGATATTTACATGGTGCCCGAGCCCAATTGGAAAGACCTGTACAACAATTTGTTAGCCCAAGCGAAATCCGGCGAAATCACTGCCGAGCGTTTGGATGATGCGGTACGTAGAATTTTGCGCGTAAAAATCCGCGCTGGTCTATTTGAAAAAGGTGCTCCATCCACTCGCCCACTGGCGGGCAAAAAAGAATTGTTGGGTGCTCCGGAACATCGCGCCGTTGCGCGTCAGGCAGTGCGTGAATCACTGGTACTGTTGAAAAACAAAAACAATCTTTTGCCGCTCGCGCGCAACCAAAAAATTCTGGTTGCGGGTGATGGTGCAGACAATATCGGCAAACAATCGGGCGGCTGGTCAGTGACCTGGCAGGGCACCGGCAACGTGAATTCCGATTTCCCTGGCGCAACGTCTATTTACGCAGGCATCAATGAAGTTGTTAGCGCAGCCGGCGGTAAAGCCACACTCAGCGTTGATGGATCATTCAGTGAAAAACCTGATGTCGCTATCGTTGTATTTGGTGAAGACCCCTACGCGGAAATGCAAGGCGATGTTGGTATGCTCGCCTATAAACCACGCAATCCAAGCGATTTGGAATTGCTGAAAAAATTGCGCGCACAAAATATTCCGGTGGTGTCTTTGTTTATCTCTGGTCGCCCACTCTGGGTTAACCGTGAACTCAACGCTTCCGATGCGTTTGTTGCCATTTGGTTGCCGGGTACCGAAGGTAATGGTGTTGCAGATGTGATTTTCAAAAATCCAGCCGGTGAAATTAATTACGACGTGAAAGGCCGTTTGAGTTTCTCCTGGCCCAAGCACCCCGACCAAACTCCGCTTAACCGTGGCGATAAAAATTACGATCCGCTCTTTGCCTATGGCTTTGGTTTAAGTTACGCCGATAAAGATACGCTTGCAGACAATTTGCCTGAAGACGGATTGAAAGCAGCAGAAGCGCTGGATGTGTTGGAAATTTTCAATCGCCGCCCAATGGATCCCTGGCAGCTGGAAATTATTGGCTTCCAAAATGATGTAGTGCCGATGAACAGCAACACCGTTAAAGCCTCATCGCTAATGATTCAAGCGGTTGACCGCGATGTGCAAGAAGATGCACGCCGCGTGCAATGGAATGGTACCGGTAGCGGACAAGTAGCGCTCTCAGTCGCCAACCGCCAAGACTTTATCAATTACTACAGCAGCGATTCCGCATTGGTATTTGATATTAAAGTTGATGCGGCACCCAGTGCGACCACCTATTTGCGTTTGGGTTGTGGCTCCTACTGCGCATCGGATATTGACCTGAGTGAAAAACTCAAAGGCTTCGCTGGTCAAGGTTGGCAAACCGTGACAGTGCCATTCAAATGCTACCCCACTTCCGGTGCTAATTTTGGCATCGCCCAACCACCAGAAGAATACTGGACGCAAATCCTGCAACCTTTCTCACTCATCACCAGCGGCACTTTGGATATCACCTTCGCCAAAGTCAGTGTGGTGAAAGGCGCGGGTAAAGACGTAGCTTGTCCGTAACAAAATAGTTGTCGCGTTAAACTAAAAAGCCCCGCCACTGGCGGCAATGCTGTTCACTTAAGCGGAGCAGCGTTGTGATTAACTGGATAACGGGTTTTAGAAATCTTAACCGCCCGGGGTCGTGATGGCCTCGGGCGTTTT
>CAIOHY010000476.1 GCA_903858205.1 uncultured Cellvibrio sp. | reverse complement strand
CTGACCGATGCGTTTTTGGGTAAACGGGATTTGCATCACCAGACCGGGGCGGCCGGAGAAATCGATCACTACGCGCGACAAGGCTTCATCCAGCGGCACATAGGCGTGGCCATAGCGGCGGATGCCTTTTTTGTCGCCCACGGCTTTGGCAATAGCCTGACCGATGGTGATACCTATATCTTCCACCGAGTGGTGATCATCGATATGTGTGTCGCCGTCGCAAGTGACATCCAGATCGATCATGCCGTGGCGCGCGATCTGGTCCATCATATGTTCTAAAAAAGGCACGCCGGTATTGAACACGCCTTTACCTGCGCCATCGAGGTTAAGGCTGACGCTGATTTTGGTTTCCAGGGTGTTGCGAGCCACAGTAGCGACCCGTTGATCAGGCGCAATCGGGTCAGAGCAAGGGGTTGAAGCGGTCATAAATACACTCGGCAGGGAGCAGGCTGAAAAGATGCGCGAATTATATAGACTTGGGGCGCCAAATTCACGGAATGCGGCGCTATTAGGCGGATTGTTAAGTTGTCATACAGACTATTTAGCCCAAAATCCGGCCAATACGCGTTACAAATGGCGTGAATCCCAGTATGTTGCGCACCGTTTTAACCCCTCGTCACTTTATGATGGATCACTACTATGACTAATCTGCTGTTAAAAACCTGCCTTCTGGGCGCCAGCCTGCTCGCATCAACTACCTTTGCGGCAGCGCCTGCGAGTAACAATCCCAATAATGCCGACTACACCGGCTGGAGCTGGTCGGGTCATATCGACCATGTAACCATCGATTCCGAAGCCGCTGCCGAGCAGTGGATTGAGGACAGCGCCACAGCGATCGGCGGCGCGGCTGAGTACTATTCGAGCACGACTGAAAATACCCTGGTGCTGGGTGCGAGTGTGTTGTTGTATCGCGATAACGCCGAATTTGCGCAATATGTAGAGGACTACTGGGGCGATGTGGATTACACCGAATCCGATGCGACCGCATTTATGTTGTTCGCTGAGTACGGCCCCAAATATCGGTTTGGGAGCGACAACATGAGCTTTGTCACGGTCAGGGGCGGCGTGAGTGGCATACTGGCGTCGGAGCGCAGCATCAGTAATTGCAGTAACTGCTACTCGGAAGATATTGAAATCGACGGCGGCGTTTACGGTGTGCTCGGGATTGGCCAAACCCTCGGCAGCCTCGACTTGAGCTTGCAATTCCAGCAGTACCTGAGTGGTGATTTGGATAACACCCTCCGCTTGAAATTATCGGGCGCATTCTAAGCGCCGTGCGAAATACGGCTTGCTGGCATCAAAAGTATCCCTCAGGCCGATTTCATTGGTTGAAGAAGTTTTTATAAAAAGTCGGTATTAAGGCTTACTTGTGTTTGCGTGGTCATGGGTTACCTTTAAAGCGCGAGTTACGAATGTCAGCAGCATCATGTAGGACTGCTAAATGTGATCACTTATAACGACTATCAGAGAAATAGATTGACCGACCCCTTGAACCCTATTCGCGAGCTTATCCAGCGGGCGCAGGAGCAGGATTCTGCAACTGGAAAACTGCTGGAATTTGTGGAGTGCCGTAAAAAGCGCCTGCACGCAGCGATTAAATTGCCCGAGCATCAGGCTGCCAAGGGCTTGGCCGATTTTGTCGTGCGCTACATAAAACACGTGCCGGATTTTATCGACGCGATTCGCAGCATGGCGCAAGAAGCAGGCATTGCTAAAGATGTCGAGCCGCTGTTAAAAATTGCGAGCGATTATTTCATGTCGCCGCCGTCGATCGTCGATCCGCACAGTCAATTAGAGGCGTTGTTGGATGAAGCCTATCTGGCGCATCGCTTGCTCGAAGAGGTCAATGATCGATTTATGGCAAAAAGTGGAATACCACTTGCGCCTATCGATATGACCGTTGCTAATGTCATCGCGCATGAACTCATCGGTGAGCCTTTTGCAAATGAATTAGATCAAGCGGTGTTATTTTCGGCGGAATTATTGTTAAACGAACACGGTTTCGAAGGTGCCAATATTGACGAGTATGTTAATTCCCATCGTGAAAAAGGTTGGACCGAAGAACTTGAAAGGTGGCCGTGTCTGGTAGAGGATCTGTCGATCAGCGTTGAGTTTGATACGGAAAATACAACGCGTCATTGATACTGGCGAAAATAAAAAAAGCGAATTGCCGCCGGGCAATTCGCTTTTTTGTTTTTGGCTAAGCTGATTTATACAGGATCAACTTCT
>CAIOHY010000475.1 GCA_903858205.1 uncultured Cellvibrio sp. | reverse complement strand
CTCATGGCATTACAACAACCTGAAAATCGATGTAAAATGCGCGACGATTTTGACCGGAACGCTTGGCACAGCTTTGTTTAGCTTGATCGTCAGGTGTTTCGAACATACAACCACTAGGAGTTACATAACATCATGAGTAGCATTGAAGAACGCGTAAAAAAGATCGTTGCTGAGCAACTGGGTGTGAAAGAAGACGAAGTAAAAAACGAAGCTTCTTTCGTCGAAGATCTGGGCGCTGATTCTTTGGATACCGTAGAGTTGGTAATGGCTCTCGAAGAAGAATTCGAAACTGAGATTCCGGATGAAGAAGCCGAGAAAATCACCACTGTGCAATTAGCTATCGATTACATCAATGCCAATCTGGCATAATTTGCCTGCTTGTTTTGATTTGACGGGCAGCTAATATCTGTTTTTGAAAAGCCGTATTATTGCAAAATAGTACGGCTTTTTCTTTTGCCGCAAGGCATCCTAGTTTTCGATTTCTTACGAATCATCAAGATAATTGGCGCGTTGCTTTTGCGCACAATCATCTTTCGCAGGAGAACCTCAATCGTGTCGCGTAGAAGAGTTGTAGTTACTGGTCTGGGTATGATCAGTTCACTGGGTAATACTGTTGCAGATACTTGGCATGGCATTGTTAACGGGAAAAGTGGTGTGGCAACAATTACCCACTTCGATGCATCGGCTTTTACTACGCAATTTAGTGCATCGGTGAAAGGTTTGGTGGTAGATGATTATTTCCCCGGCAAAGAAGCCCGTAAAATGGATCCGTTTATCCAATACGGCATGGTTGCGGGTATTCAAGCAATTCGCGATTCCGGATTGGAAATCACTGACGCCAACGCCGGGCGCATCGGGGTATCGATAGGTTCGGGCATCGGCGGCATAGGTACAATTGAAGAAGGTTCATCGACCCTGGAACACAAAGGCCCGCGCCGTATATCCCCGTTTTTTGTACCCAGCGCTATCATCAATATGATCTCAGGTAACTTGTCGATCATGTTTGGTTTGCGTGGCCCCAATGTGGCGATTACCACTGCATGTACAACAGGTACACACAGCATAGGTTTTGCTGCGCGCATGATTCAGTACGGTGATGCCGATGTGATGGTGGCCGGTGGTGCAGAAATGGCTACCACTCCTTTGGGATTGGGCGGATTTGCTGCTGCCCGCGCACTGTCAACCCGCAATGAGAATCCGCAAGCGGCAAGTCGTCCTTGGGATAAAGACCGCGATGGTTTTGTGCTCGGCGATGGTGCCGGTGTGTTGGTGTTGGAAGAGTACGAGCACGCAAAAAAACGCGGTGCGAAAATTTATGCAGAGCTGATTGGTTTTGGTATGAGCGGCGATGCCTATCATATGACCTCACCTCCGGAAGACGGTTCAGGTGCAGCAGCGTCTATGCGCAATGCTATTCTAGATGCAGGGATATCGCCCGAATTGATTCATTACATCAATGCCCACGGAACCTCTACACCTGCAGGAGATAAAGCGGAGTGTCAGGCGGTGAAGTCGGTTATGGGGGCTGCCGCCGCGCAAGTCGCTGTGAGCTCTACTAAATCCATGATTGGCCACTTGCTAGGAGCTGCGGGCGCTGTTGAGGCGATTTTCAGTGTGTTGGCGATTCGCGATCAAGTTGCTCCGCCAACTATCAACTTGGATAACCCGGAGGATTCCTGCGCAGATCTCAATTTAGTGCCGCACAGGGCGCAAGAGCGCAAAATTGATGCAGTATTATCAAACTCTTTTGGGTTTGGCGGCACTAACGGCTCGTTGATTTTTCGCAAGTTTTAATTCTTGTTTATTTTGAGTTAAAAAATGGCGCCGGACTGGAGACAGTCCGGCGTTTTTGTATAGACTCCGCCTATGACATTTAATCTTCCCTTGATCAGCGTCAACGGTGTACTCGATGCGGCCATATCGCCGCTTGATCGAGGATTTGCCTATGGTGATGGCGTGTTTGAAACTTGTCGTTACAGTCGGGGCATGATTCCGCTTTGGAATTACCATCGTGAACGTTTGTTGCAAAGCGCCGAGCGATTAAAAATCCCGCTTGACGAGCGTTTATTGACAGAGTATCTCGATGCCATGCTCGCGTCTCTCAGTGATGCAAATATCGCACAGGCTGTGGTAAAAATCATCCTGACACGCGGTATTGGCGGCCGCGGTTATCGTTTGCCGGATCTGATTTTACCAACCTATTGCATCTGTATCTTTCCGTGCCCTTCATTGCATACCGAACACTATCGAAATGGCGTTACTGTCCGTATTTGCGATCTGCGCTTATCGCAGTCTCCCATGCTGGCGGGCATGAAACATTTAAATCGCCTTGAGCACATCCTGGCGCGCGCCGAATGGCAGGATGAATTTTCGGAAGGGCTGCTGCTTGATGTGCAGGGCAGGGTGATTGAGGCAACCCTAAGCAATCTATTTGTAGTAAAAAATAATCAATTGTATACACCGGATTTATCCGCGGCCGGGGTTGCCGGCATTATGCGCCGAACGCTTATCGAAAAATTGGCGCCATCGCTGGGATTGGCTTGTCATATAGTGGATATCGAATTGGATTTTGTGCGCGAAGCCGACGAATTATTCCTGTGTAATAGCGTCTATGGCATTTGGCCGATAAATCAATTGACCGATGATCGCGAATCAATGGTCGCGACGCATAATTGGTTCACCAACCATCAGATTACCCGCTCATTGCAGCAACAATTTGCGCAATTGCTGGGCGAATAACAACGAATTCCTTATGAACAAAAAATTATCGTTAACTGTGAAGTTGCTGGGACT
>CAIOHY010000474.1 GCA_903858205.1 uncultured Cellvibrio sp. | reverse complement strand
TGGAACCCATGCCCGGTGCGCCTATGCCGTGCAGGGCAGAGCTGAGAATGCTGGTGTGGGCATGCTGGATGGACTCGAGTAGGGCGATATCGGGATTGTTTTGTGTTTCGCGTTCAATAGTATCGCGCACGATTGCACTGGCGACTTCGCCCGCTTCATGGCCACCCATGCCGTCGGCCACTAGCCACAGCCCGTGTTCAGGACGGCTGAGAAAACAGTCTTCGTTGTTGTCGCGCATTAATCCCGGGTGGGAGGCAGCGCTATATTCCAGCGGGCTGATGGTCATAGGTGTCGGCAGGCATCAATACAGCTTATTGTAGAAATTGTTGTGTAATTCGTTATCGAGCAATACTAGATGACTTTACCGGGGAAAACTATGTGGCCGGGGGAAAACTATGCGCCCCGGCACACTTCGTTTAGAGGTGGTTATCTAGCAGGTCTTTAACGCGAGCCCGAGTTTTTCTGCTAACTCTTTATTACCGGCGTGAGTCACAAGCGCGATGCTGGCTTTCGCGGGTTGCAAATAGGTATTGGCGACGCGTTTCAGATCGGCGACTGTCACCGCCAATACGCGGTTGCGGAACAGCTCGCGCTTTTCGCGGGTGCGACCAAACAACTCTGCTTGATAAGTCGATTTGGCTTCACCAGCCGGAGAGCCGGGTTTATCGATACTGCCGATAACCCCGAGAATCGCTTCTTCAACCGATTGCCATTGGTGATCGGTTTCCTGCAGCCATACCAATGAATCATCAAAATCTTTCAGCGTTTCGCTCAAACGCGGATCGCGATAAGAATAAAAACGAAAAGCTGCGCTGTTGCTGTCCTGACTTGCACCGCCACCATAAGCGCCGCCTTGTTCGCGAATCGCGCGATGCAAATAACCGTTACGCAAGAAGCCACCGAGCACAGTAAGTGCTGCAGCATCCGGGTGTTCACTTGGCACTGTGGGATAGGCCTTTGCGCAGAAATTCACTTGGGTATTGGTGATCCAGGCTTCGCGGATAGTTTCACTTACTGGCGCAAGATCAAATGATGTGAAATCACTATTCGCGCTTTCATTGGGCCAACACGCTTGTAAATCAGCGCGATACTTATCCAAATGCTCCTGCTCACCCACTATTAAAAATTGCTTGGGCGCTTGCAATACCAATTGATGAATTGCGTTTAATTGCGCTGCAAAATTGGCGAGATTTTTTTCATCGTCGAGCGAATTGTCCAATGCTTTTACTGCTGCAATTCCTTCGAGGCCGCCGAGTTGGTGAGAGACTTTTGCAGCGGGGCTCATGCCTGCACAAGCAGCCGTCATCGCCAAACTATGACCGTGACCGGTGATGCTCTGCTCGCGACGCGCGCGATTTTGCGCAATTAATTCACGAATGCGTCCGAGTTCATCAAAGCGTACATGCAATAAGGTATTTTTCATTAAGTCATTCATGGCTGCGCTATTGCGGCTTAATGCTTTCGATGAAAGTGTTAAATAGGCATCGATTTTTTGAACGTCATCGCCTGCGCCGCGAATACTGCTAAAGGCATGAATTGAACCGACAACTTCGGCTTGCCAGCGTTGGTTGGCTAAATAATCTTTATCGCCCGCACCTAATTCGGTGAGGCAAATACTGTAGTAGGGCAGTAAACTTATTTGTTCATTAGTGAGTGCGGGTAGTTTGCAGGTAATTTGTTGGTACACCAACCCATTGGTGCCAGCGCTATAACGGCGCAATGGAAAGTTGTGAAAACTTTCGTGGCTGCCTGCGTTGTAATGTAAATTTTCTGGAATATCTTCCAAGCCGACTTTTGGCAAAATACTTTCGTCGTCTTGTTGCAGCTGGCGCTCTTGCAATGCATGTGTGCGGGTAATAATGGCTTGTTTTTCGTCATCGCTCAGGCTGGCTTTTAATTGTGCGAGTCGCGCAATTTCAGCGGCTTGAATGCGTGCGCTCATGTTCAAATCGGGGCGCATTGTCAAACGTACGCGGTGCGGATTATCCAATAACCATTTGCGCACGGTTTCCTGAATGAAATTCGGATTTTGGGTTTTACGGCGCAGATTTTCCAACGCGGCATCCATATCCAGCAGCGCAATTGGATCACCGCGATGGGTTGCCGACGTTAATCCGGTTAGGATCAGTTGCAATCCATAGGGATAACCATCGCCACCGACTTCACGTTGCGATAATTCCAATTGATGCAGTGATGCTTCGATGTGTTCCTGCGGCACACCTTCATCTGCCACTTTTTGCATTATATCCAAAATCATCGCTTCAACTTTTGCAGCGTTTTCCAGTGTGCAGCCTTCAAGGCCGCATACAAATGCCATCTCGCGCGATGAGTCATCCAGCCCACAAAGTGGTGATGGTGCTTGCCCTAACTCGCTGGTTTCCAACGCTTGCTGTAATGGAGATGCGCTGTTGTCGAGCAAAATATTGGAAATTAATTGCGCTTCCAGTGATTCGTCCAGATTTGTAGTCTTGCCTAACAACCAGGACACGACAACGTGGTTTTTATGTTCGATATCTTCTGCATCATTTTCATCGAGCGGATAGGCTTCTTCTACTGCGACCGGCGCGTGATAGCGTTTTTCATCGCCAACACTGATAACTTCATCCAATTTTTCAAATTTACTTAATGCTTGGCTTTCGAATTTTTCTTGATGAATCGCTGCAGGAATATCACCGTAAGTCATAAATATCGCATTACTGGGGTGATAGTGGGTGCGATAAAAATCCTGCAATTGTTGATAAGTCAAATTGGGGATATCTTCCGGCTCACCGCCGCTGTTGTAATGATAGGTGCTGGTGGGGTAAAGATATTTGCAGAGTGTATGCCACACCTGCGATGAGACTGAACTCATCGCGCCTTTCATTTCGTTAAAGACTACGCCTTTGAATACCAAATCGGAATTGGGGTTATCTGCCTCCGCAAATTCAACGCGATGGCCTTCTTGTGCAAAATCCAATTCATCAAGACGCGAGAAAAATACTGCATCCAAATACACATCAAGCAGGTTGTTAAAATCTTTTTGGTTTTGACTCGCGAAGGGGTAAGCGGTCCAATCGGAACTGGTGAACGCATTCATAAAAGTATTGAGTGAGCGGCGCACCATCATAAAGAAGGGGTCGCGCACCGGGTATTTTTGGCTGCCGCAGAGTGCGGTGTGTTCCAGAATATGGGCGACGCCGGTGGAGTCGTGCGGAACTGTGCGCAAGGCCACCAGAAAAACGTTTTCATTATTGTCGGCAGCCAAATGAATATGTTGTGCGCCGGTCACTTTATGGCGATATTCTTCAACACGGATTTTTAATGCGTCGATAGTTTGGCTGCGCAGTAATTCAAACGTTGGATAACTCATAGGTTTGGATTTCTCTCGTCGGAGGCAAATGGATTTGATACGTCGTTTTGATCGCCAATTATGGGAACAAACGCGCTTTGTTGTGCAACGAACAGACTCATTGCGGCCAGTAATGGAGCATAGTCAACGTGTTGTTGTTCCAGTTGTTGTAGAGCGTAGCAACTTGCCTCCAGCGTGGAAAGCTGATTTTCGCTATGCGCTTTGCGGATTTTGTAAATGGATGCCGGTGTTTCTGTCAGCATCATTCGCGGCAGGCTCTGTAAAGCGCGATTAAGGTAGAGCATTTTGCGGCTTTTGCGCCAGGTAGCATCGATGATTACCAGCCGAATCTGGTTTTGAATTCCCAGGATTGCGGAAGAGAGCGGTTGCGGTGCTGCCAGCCCAAGCGCCTTGTATTCCGGTATTTCAGGATAGAGCAGCAGTGGTTGTTTTTGGTCGGCAAATAACCAATCAGCCAAATCTTTTGCGACAAACTGTTCCCCGATCTTAAGCTGACTGTTTTTTAGGCTGAGATGTAATAATCCCGCCGTATTTTTTGCATTGGGTGCTTCATCCGGGTGTTGCAAAATAAGGACTTCAACCTGATTGGTGATTGGGCTAATCAAGGCGCAAATGCAGTTGCGAACAGGCCTGTTGCAGTGGCTACAGATCGGGCGTTTAGTCGCTGGACTAGTAATCAATGCGGTAATTGCTCCAGTTGATGTAACCCAATAAGCGCAAGCGTTTGCGTTTGCTGCTCGGCAATAAGTTGTTTTTTTGCACTCGCGCTTAGGGATTTAATGACATATTCGCGTTGACTGGCTGTGGAGCGATTATGGTCTGCTTCCAGATAGCAAAGCTGCACAGGTTTGCGCCCGCGAAAATAGCGTGCACCCGCCTTGCCCGATTCATGTTCACGCCAGCGGCGCGCCATATCGGTCGTAATTCCGGTGTACACTTGCGCGTCGCTCGTGCGGATCATGTACACAAACCAGTGGGTTGATGCAGTCATATCAGTGCGGCAGTTTTCGTTTCGTTGAAGAGAATTATATGGCAAAAGAATCGACCGGTCAGGATCGCAATTTTGATGATCTAGCCAAACGTTTTAAAAAAAATATCTATGGTGGATTAAAGGGCGATATTCGCCTTGCCGTGTTAGAGCGCGATTGTGCTGCGCATATCCCCATTGCGCCATTCAAGTCATCGGCTGAGTGCTGGACAATTCTGGATGCTGGCGGCGGGCAAGGACAGTTTTCACTGCAATTGGCGCAAGCAGGACACAGGGTTGTGATTTGCGATATTTCGGCCGAAATGCTCAAGCTCGCGCAGGAGCAGGTTGATCAATTGGGCTTGGCGGATCGGGTGCAATTGATTCATTGCGCACTACAGGATTTGCCGCAGCATTTGCCTGCGGACGAACAGCAATTTGATTTTGTGATCTGCCATGCAGTAATGGAGTGGATGCAGGAGCCGCAATCGCTCTTACCTTGTTTGCTTAAGCATCTCAAACCGCAGGGTTTTTTATCGCTGACGTTTTATAACTTGCATTCGCTAATTTACAAAAATTTACTGCGTACCAATTTCAAGAAAATTATCAATAAAGATTATGGTGGTTCAGCGGGTAGCCTGACGCCGATTAATCCGCTAGACCCGCAAATGGTATTGGGCTGGACTCGCGATTCACAATTACAGCTATTCAGTCACAGTGGTATTCGTGTATTTCATGATTATGTTTTTAATGAAGAACATCGCGCGCGCGAACCGCACACGTTGCTGCAGCTGGAATTGGAGTTTTCGCAACAAGAACCCTATCGCTCATTGGGGCGTTATGTGCATCTTTTGTTGCGAAGTTCGTGTTAGTGTTTGATGTATTCCAGTAGCAGATCGCGCGCCTGATTTATTTTTGCGGCGAGATAATCGTTGCCTCCGCGATCAGGGTGGAGTTTTTGAATCAACCGGCGATGCGCATCTTGAATCATTGTTTCGGTGATTTCGCCTTTTTCGCTGGTAGCTGATAAACCTAGTACTTCCAGAGCTTCTTGTATTGGCATAGGCGCCATTGGGCGTTGTGGGGAATGTGATTCCTCAGTTTGATTGTCTTTCTGGGCATTTTTACGCTGTAACCAGAGTGGCAATAGCTGACTGATCAACCCATAAGCGTTTCGGACGAAAGGAAGCAGTGCGCCGAGTGCAGCGCCGATCCAATGCATTTTTCCGGTGACAACCAACAAAATCAGTATGCCGAGAAATATGCCTGTTCCAAGGCGCCATAATGTTTTGCGTTTTTGTACTGCATCCATTTTTTTGTAGCGTGCACTGCCGATAATGATAAAGGTCACTATGACTGCAAATAACAGAATTTTGAACATGACGCCTCCAATAGACAAGGCACCATTATAGGCACAAGGTATGCCCGTCGGTAACCTCAATTTTGTGCTCGCTAGCGATCTTGGCTATGCTTGTCCAATTAGTTTATATCAACAAAGGTCTAGGCCACATGGGACGCGATAGAACAATAATGACTCGGTCAGTGCTTGCTTGGGTTAGGCGAATGTTACTGTTATGTGTATCGACACTCCTGCTTGCTTGCGGTGGTGGCGGTAGTGGTGGATCGTCCAATGTTGTGCCGACGAGTAGCAAACCTTTGTCGTCCGTTGGCAGTTCTCTAAGCTCGTCCTCGTCAAGCTCATCAACAACATCTTCATCAAGTGTATCAAGCATAGGCTCATCTGCAGTGAGTTCGTCTTTGCCGTCTGTGATCACGTTAACAGGCAAGGTGACTTATGATCTTGTCCCACATAACGAGAATCACCTTGGGTTGAATTACTCAGCTACCAGTGTGAGTCCAGGGCGCGGTTTGTTAATTGAGTTGCTCGATAGTAATAACCAGATTTTGGCAACTACCACTAGCGATAATGCTGGCAATTACGCCTTCAAAGTTGAAATCAATAAACTGGTCAAAGTTCGCGTAAAAGCCCAGCTTTTGCGCACCCAAAAACCGACCTGGAATTTTAGGGTGACCGACAACACCAGCGGTAATAGTGTTTATGTGATGGATGGCAGTTTGGTGGCTGCAAGCGATGCAACTGCGGTGCGTAATTTACATGCGGCGTCGGGTTGGACGGGAGCAGGTTACACTCAGCCACGGGTAGCTGCTCCTTTCGCAATTTTGGATTCGGTCTTAATCGGCGCAGATAAGGTGTTGACCGCGGGAAATTTCACTGATTTTCCACCTCTGGAGTTGCGCTGGAGTGTTAAGAATAAAGCCGCTGACGGTGATTTGGCGTTGGGAGAAGTAGGTACCAGTTTTTACGGCGGCTCGGCGATCTATATTTTAGGCGATGAAAACAACGATACCGATGAATATGATCGCCACGTTATTCTGCATGAATGGGGGCATTATCTTGAAAGCGAGTTCGCTCGCTCGGACAGCATTGGTGGTGATCACGTCTACGGCGATAAATTGGATATGCGCGTTGCCATGTCGGAAGGTTTTTCCAATGCATTTTCGGCAATGATGTTGGATGAACCCAATTATCGCGATGCGAGCGGACAGCAGCAATCAGATGGTTTTTCTAACAACATCAGCCGCAAAAATCACACTGTACGTGGTTGGTATTCTGAGGCCTCTGTTGAATCGGTACTTTATAATTTTTACACGAGCAGTAATGGAAAAACAGCGCGGAATTTCGCCGATATTTTTTCCGTAATAAATTCGGACGTATACGCCAATAATCCGGCGATGATATCAATTTACGTATTTGCCGATGCTCTACGTAATGTGAAATCTGCGCAGACTACCCAATTTAACACCTTGCTACTTGAGCAAAATATAGAAACCACAAATGCTTTTGGTGACAACGAGAGTAATAGTGGCGGTTACACGGGGAGTTTGCCAATTTACAAAACGCTTGCCGTGAATAACACACCGGTAAATGTTTGTAGTACGAATCGTTTTGGTGCCTACAACAAATTGGCCGTCGCACAGTTTATGGTGTTGGATATTGCATCCGCTGGTACATATCAAATTAGCGTACGAGAGGCAGCGAATGATTCCGGAGATTCCGATCCTGATATTTATCTCTATCGCCGCGGTAGCCTACTAGACGTAGCCGAAGGTTCGCAGATTGATCAAGAAAATCTATCGCGTTTTCTGTCCGTGGGGACTTATGTGCTTGAAGTGGTCGATGATCGGGCACTAGATGTCGATAATACTGATGAAATTACTGCCTGCTTTGATGTGCGCGCTCAGCGCCTCAATTAACCTGGAGGTCAGAATCTTGAAACCCCAATTTGTTACTTACGTTAAATATTTTGCAATAATGATTGTTGCCATCGTTGTTATTGTGGGCTGTTCAGATAACGCATCGGATGTTTTGGATAAAACAGTATCGATTGAGAAAAATGTCGAATTATCATCGACCAGTGAACAACAAAAACCACCGCTAGAAGGTAACAACCATAGTTATCATGAGCATAAGCAGTCAAAACCTGGTGCAGCAGTCAGCTTGAGAAATAGCGAGCCGCTGTATGTTGCTGGTCCGGGAGTCTATGAATTTCAACTAGAGCTAGTGTCCACTAATCATGACGGTAAAATGATGGTTGAAGCATCTGCCACCGATGGCCTCGCAATTCTTTCTTCCTCGCATGACTTTGAGTTTGAGCTGAGAGAGCCTGGTGGATACACTGTCCCCTTGGTAATCAATGCCGCTAAGGAAGGGCGTTTTTATATTCAGTTAAAAGTCTCCATCACGTCCGGTCAGGCAACATCATCGCGTGTTATCGCGGCGATTGTGCAAGTGGGTGAATCTGCAGTGAAGGCAAAAAAAGCGGGAGTGCCTAATGCTGGTCAAAACGAAGAAACCGTAATTTCATTGCCAGCACAAGAGACAATTTTGCCGCGCTAATTCTTTGCGAAAGCCGCTTTGTTTATAATGGCCAGCGTGATGACTGGCCATTTTGCATTTTAATGAGGAAATTTTATGTCAAGCCAACGATTACCTGCCGAATGGGAACCACAAGATGCCGTCATGTTGACTTGGCCGCATAAAAACTCTCCTTGGGACTGGATTCTGGATGATGTGGTTGAGTTGTATGAAGCACTTGCTACTGTAATTTGCGACTACGCCGATGTTGTTATTGCAGTGCCTGAAGCACAGCTCGATGAGGTTCGTTCCCGCTTGGAGGCTATGGGTGCGCCTTTGGAATACATTCATCTTTATCCCTGCGCCAGTAATGACACTTGGGCTCGCGATCACGGCCCTCTAACAGTTGAAACACCAGACGGCTTTAAAATATTGGATTTTCAATTCAACGGTTGGGGAAGCAAATTTCCCCATGACCTTGACGATCAAATTTCCCGTCAATTATTCGCGCAAGATGCATTTCCCTACGCAACAATTGAATCGCAGACTTGGGTGCTTGAGGGCGGTTCCATTGAAACGGACGGTGAAGGTACGTTGCTGACGACGTCATCCTGTTTGCTCAACAAGAATCGCAATCCTGATTTGTCAAAAGCTGACATTGAAGCTCGCTTAATGGCAGCGTTCGGCGTGCAAAAAATTAATTGGCTCGATCATGGCTATCTCGCCGGCGATGATACCGATGGTCACATAGATACGCTCGCGCGTTTATGCCCCAACAATACGATTGTTTATACCGCTTGCGATGATGAGCAAGATGAACATTATGACGAACTTAAAAAGATGGAAGCTCAGTTACAATCCTTTACGAACGCAAAGGGTGAGCCTTATCGTTTGTTGCCATTACCTTGGGCAGGCGAAGTATTGGGTGATGAAAGTGATGAGCGCCTGCCATCAACTTACGCAAATTTTTTAGTCATTAATGAGGCGGTGCTGGTTCCTATCTATGGTTTGCCAATGGATGAAGATGCATTGGAAGTTGTTGCGCAAGCTTTTCCTGGCTATGAAATTTTTGGCATTCCTTGTCTATCCTTGATCGAGCAAGGTGGAAGCCTACACTGTATTACTATGCAAATTCCTGAAGGTGTACGGGAGCAAATCTGATGCAAAATCCTACAACAAAAATTTTGCAACTTGGGTTGGTGCAACAATCGTGCGGTGCGGATGTTGCAGCCAATTTTGCAAAAACCATCGCGCAAATTCGCATTGCTGCGCAACAAGGCGCGGAGTTGGTAGTGTTGCAGGAGCTGCACCGTGGCCTATATTTTTGTCAGCAGGAAATCGCGACGAATTTTGATTTGGCAGAAACTATTCCAGGGCCGAGTACGCAAGTGTTGGGAGCGCTCGCGCAAGAGTTGAATATCGTTATTGTTGCGTCATTATTTGAAAAGCGTGCGGTAGGCCTGCATCACAATACTGCGGTAGTCATCGAGCGCGACGGCAGTATTGCCGGGAAATATCGCAAAATGCATATTCCGGATGATCCGGGATACTACGAGAAGTTCTACTTCACGCCCGGTGATTTGGGCTTTCAGCCAATCCCAACATCCGTGGGTAAACTAGGAATTCTCGTGTGTTGGGATCAGTGGTTTCCAGAAGCTGCGCGTTTGATGGCAATGGCGGGTGCTGAACTATTAATTTATCCAACAGCTATTGGCTGGAGCCCGGAGGAGGATGCACACGAAAAAGTGCGTCAGCGTGATGCATGGATTACAGTCCAGCGCGCTCACGCAATTGCCAATGGCTTGCCAGTCGTTAGCGTCAATCGAGTGGGGCATGAACCTGATCCGGCGGGTGGTGCTGGTTTGCTTTTTTGGGGTAGTAGTTTTGTGACTGGTCCGCAAGGTGAGTTTCTGTTTAACGCGACTGTTGATCAAGAGGAAACCAAAGTCGTTGCGATTGATCTGCTGCGCAGCGAACAAGTGCGCCGCATGTGGCCTTATCTACGCGATCGGCGGATTGACCACTACAGCGAGTTGCTGAAAATATATCGTGACTGATCACAAGTAAAAGCCGTGTTTTTCGCGGCTTTTTTTGTTGGGGTGACGCATAAAAATAGTTTCTGGTTACTGCAGATTATTTCGTCTAGACTTGAGTGGGCTTATTTACTTAGTACTCTTGAGCAGAAAGCACTGTCTATGGATTCTCCTGCATCTTCCTCCGATTTTATTTCACTCTCTTGCCCGCTTGGTGATGCGCCCTGTAAATTTTTGCAGGAGCTCCAAAGGTTGCGGGAAGAAGTGGATTTGCTAAAGGAGCAGGTGAGTACCGATGCTCTCACCGGCCTCTATAATTTTCGGTTTTTCTCTGATGCGCTGCCATTGGAAATGGAACGAGCCAGCCGCTCTTTTCAACCCTTGTCGCTCGTCATTTTGGATATAGATCATTTCAAAGCTTTTAATGATCGCTGGGGTCATGAACTGGGCAATCGAGCGTTAACCCATGTTGCTAAGTTGATCGCTTTAACTGTTCGTAAATTGGATTTTGCGTGTCGTTTTGGTGGGGAGGAATTCGTAATTTTGTTGCCGAATACCGATCTACGGCAGGCATTTAGTGTTGCGGAAAGACTGCGTGAAATGATCGCCACAACGCCTTTAGTTCATGATCAAGAGTCAATCATGATAACGGCGAGTTTAGGTGTAGACGAATATCGCGGTAATCACAGTGATAGCCCCGAAGGTTTCATTGAGCGGGTGGATACTTGGTTGTATCAAGCAAAGCACGCTGGCCGCAATTGTGTGAAAGGCCCAGTTATTGCGCCGGCAGATGTCAGCACAACTGTTACTACTGAAGAGAAAGATG
>CAIOHY010000473.1 GCA_903858205.1 uncultured Cellvibrio sp. | reverse complement strand
GCGGAATTTTACAAAGTGACAGCGTTCACCCTCGCGGATAAATACATGTTCTGGTGCAGGTTTGTTGCGCGCACGAGTGAGTTCTGTGTTTGCGTATTGATCAACTGCGCTTGATGTAATTTTTTCCAGCGCGATGGTGAGCCGCTCTTGTGTTACCGGCTTTAACAAATAATCCAGCGCATTGACTTCAAAGGCGCGCAGCGCGTGTTGCTCATAGGCAGTCGTAAAGATCACGTTGGGGGTGTAATTGCATTGCTCGAGCAAGTCAAAGCCGGTACCGTCGGGCAGATGAATATCCAGCAACAATAATTCTGGTTGTAACTCGTTGATAAGCGTGAGAGCAGACTGTGTATCACTCGCCTCGCCGATAATGTCGCAGTGAGGATGCTCTGCCAGCAGTCCGCATAGTTCTTTTCGCGCTAGGCGTGAGTCATCAACAATTACAATATTCATCTCAATGCAGTTCCTTTCACTTTTTTCTCGGAGTGGGTATTGTCAAGTCGCATATCACCGAATGCATTAGCAACGAGCGGCATGGTGACCCGGGCAATCACGGTTGCTCCGAGTTGCAAGGTAAGTTTTGCCTGTGTGCCAAATGCGATAGCCATGCGTTCACGGGCATTGGCAAGACCAATGCCATTACCTTGATGCAGTGCTGGCAATTCTGCAGCAGGGTTTTCCACTTCCAATTGCCATTCGCTGTCATTTAGTCGCTGTGCTCGCAGACTCACCAAACCGCCGGCGCGACGACCGGCAATGCCGTGTTTGATGGCATTTTCCACCAGTGTCTGCAGCAATAGTGGTGGGACTTTGGCATCCAGTAGAGAATCATCAATTGCAAATTCGTATTGCAAACGTTGCTCAAATTGCAATGCTTCTAGTGCGAGATACCCGCGCACCCAATCCATTTCTTCGCGCAGTGACACTGTGGTATGCGCTTCTGCCTGCAATAAGCCGCGCAACAAAGTCGCCAGATCGGCCAAGCCTTTCCGCGCTGCCTGTGGATCCTCCAGAATGAGTGAACGCAGGTTGTTGAGTGAATTGAATAAAAAATGGGAGTTGATTTGGCTACGCAAAAACTGTAATTCAATTTCCCGCAATTTCGCTTGGTCGCGCCAGTGCGCGATTTCGGTTTCGCGTCGTTTTTTAAATTCACTGCGCAATAAATACAGCATCGACCAGAGTGCTAACATAAATCCGGTATTAAACGTATATAAAACAAAACTGCTAATGGTAAACGAGTGAATGCCGGCGCTGTGTTCTGGTGCTAGCGTGACAACTGCATAAATTACAAGATGTAATACTATTTGTATCGTCAGTGCCGTAAGTGGAATTAACCAGCCTAGATGCAGGCAGGTGCGCAAAAAGGTGAGTTGCGGCTGATTGCGCAAATAGAGCGAACGCAATTGGTGGCTGATGTATAACAGCATAAATGACAGTGTCACAAAAATGCTGATCGCCGCACTGGAAAAACTATTCCAGAGCATTGCAAAAATAATATTCAGTAGCAGATAGCTACCCCAAAAAAAACCTTGCGCCAGCAGATACTGGCGCGAGTAGTTCGTAACGTGTCCTTGATTCATTTTGCGCTCAAAAATTCGCTTATTTGTTGGTTGACCCAATCGCCATCGTCCCAGGTTAAGAAGTGGTAGCCAGTATCGGACAAACGTATATCAACATTTTTCAGTTTTGCATATTGCAGTTGATAAATTCCGGCCGTGCTCTCTTTGGTTGATCCGTAGGCTTTATAAGCGGCCCACGCACCCAAGACCAGTGTTGGTCGGTTGATGGCTGCTATATCACTGCGCAAATCGGTGGTCATCAGGGCGGCCATCGCTTGGGTGGTGGTCGCGCGGTCGCTATGCTTGCTCCACTCGAGCAAGAGTGGTAGACGCGCAGGATTATTGCTCATCCCTTGCATATTAGCTGCCGCATTTTTTTCATAATCTGCCTGGCTTTGGTTGTCCATCATGGCGCGCATTTGCTCTGCTTGCGGGCGCATCAATTCGGCCGTGAGGGCCGGATTGTGAATCGCGGGATAAAACGGCAGCGCATCGACAATCACCAGCTTATCAAACAACTCCGGTGCCTTAAGTGCAAGCATCAGGCTGAGTGTGCCACCCAGACTGTGCCCCACCAGCGTGATTTTTTGCAATTTGTGTTTGTTGAGGTAGGTCAGGATTTCGTCGCGCATGGCGATTAAAAAATCCGGTTGCAAAACGGGTGTTGCAGGATGACCCGCAAAGCCGGGCAATTGCAACAAATGGCATTGGTAGTTTTTTTGGAAGTGATCGCAGGTAGCGCTAAAGGTTTCCTTGCCGCTGTTAAGCCCGGGGATAAAAACCAGCGCCGGGCCGGTGCCTTTGGTTTCAACAGAGAGTGAACCCGTGTCCGGTAGTGCGGCACTCTTGTTCTCATGTGCGGTTGCACTGTGGCTTGGGTTGGCTGATATCAAGCAGACCAGCACAGCGATCATGACTGCCATTAGCCCACCATTTTTTTTACACAACATACATTGCTCCTTATCCTGAGGTTGATTTGATTAGTTCAACATCACTTTATAAGCAGTGTAAAAAGTGTGGGGCAGGTTTCGTGAGAGTGGTTGTGGGTCGTGGCTAGCGGCCAAAAACTCGGGTGAGTGGTACCTCCGTGAAAGTGGCTTTCAGCAACCGGTTAACCGCCACAACTCTGCGCAATATACTCCTTCCATTTCACAATATCGGTGCCGTCGGAATCAAACAGGCTGAGGCCCATTAAGTAATCGCCTTCGCTTTCATGAGGGCGGCACCATTTGACTTCGGTGACCAGTAAAAATTGGCGATCGCTTTTTTCATCGCGAATACAGCAGCGCAAAATTATATCGGTGGCCACGGCTTCATGTGCAATCGCACGTAATCCGTTGGCGGAGATATCCAGGCTTTTGCTGACCACCAGAATAGGTTCGCCGTTATCCGCTGTGCCCAACTCGATTATGACGGTGAGTTGATTGTCGAGCCGAAATTCCTGGCGTTTATCGTTGTTGTTGGTAGGCTTTTCCATCGCTATGTCACCTGAATAGTTACCTGACTGGTTGCCCGAGTTGTTGCCCGGATGTTTTAGGTGTTTCGTTTGTTGTCTAGGATAGATCGCGGCGCAAACCGCGAATCACTTTGGCCAACTGGTCTTCAAAATTATCGCCGTTGCGCAGAATTTTTAGTTGTTCTTGCACCATCAAGACGATTAATTGTTCGCGCGTATATTCGGCCAGCTTGCGCCCGAATTGATCAGCAAAAATATATTTGCCCGTGGAGCTGATGATCACGGACAGTTTTGCACGCAATTTTTCGGCGGCATTCAGCTCGCTGCTGATTTCCAGCCAAGCGCCGACTTGCAATTCACTAATACTTTGGGTGGCCTGCTGCTGCTTGGCGGTATTTTCTGCTGCCTCGCTTTCAGCTTGTTCGATACGCAAACGCTCCGCCTCCGCAGCCTGTTCGGCATCGCGGCGCACTTTTTCATCGGCCAGTGCGCGCGCTTCCATCATCGCTTTGCGCGCTGCGGCGCGGCGCGCTTCGAGTTGAGCTTCAATGCGCGCCTGTTCGGCAAGGCGCTCGCGTTCAGCTGCTGCAGCGGCGGCTTGTTGTTGGGCGATAAGCGCGCGAACCACTTGTTCGGCTTTGCTTTTTTGCAGCAATAATTGCGCCTGCACACTGCGATTGGCGCGTTCGACCAATGGCTGCAGGTGTGAATGAATAATCGCATCAAGGTCATGCATCGGCAGTGGGCGCGCAATGCCGGTAGATAAACACAGCGCAAAATCCTTGCTGTTTTTATTCATTACCTTGCGCCCGGTGTGATCGACAAATAACAGTTGGTCGATAGCGCTATTCTTGAGTGCAAGCTTGCAGCGGATATTGTCTGTGCGCACGCCGTTAACCGACTCGCCATTAACCGACTCACCATTAACGATAAGCCAGTCGCCAACATTGATGCTCTCTATTTGTTGCAATAGCGTTTTCGGAATGTGCGTGTGTGTATTGCTCTGCGCGCCGGGGTTGGCGAGCGCGGGAAACAGCGAACATTCTTGCGGTTGTTTTTGGATTGCATCCATAAGACGGCGATTTAATTGTTCGATGAGGTGCGTATAGGCTTGGGTATTGCTGTTCGGGAGTTGCAGGCTGTGCTCCAATTCCGCGAGTACCAGGGGGATTTGGTCGTAAAGCAGTTGATCGTCAACCTCTACGCCAGCGCCTGAAAATAATTGGCCCAGTGCCGGCAAAATGCGCTGCCAGGTTTTCCACAGCGGCAATTGGTGCAATTCAGCGGGGTCAGTATTAAATGCCCAATATTGCAGTTCGCTTTTGAGTGTACCGGTAATGGCGCTGTGCAATTTGGTCGGTAGCGGGCGCTGCGCAAGATGGTGATTGATGGCCTCGGCAACGCGCGCTTCCGCAGCCGCTAATTTCAAGTTGGCCAATTCCGTTTCGCACAGGCGCGCTTCGAGCATAGCGGCGCGTTTGTCTTCAGCTGCGAGCCAGGTGGCAAATTCATCGAGCTGTTGTTGCAGCATGGACGTCTGGGCAATTTGCTCGGTTTCGCCCGCTCGCCAGTAGGCGGTAGCGAAAGCAAAAACACTGCAGAGTTTATCGAACAATTGTTGATTGGGCTTTGAATCCCGTGCACACCATTGGCGCGCGGGTGGTGTGATTATCGCCAAAAAGCGGCGCACTGGATGTTGGGTGCTGCAATAAAATTCGTCGTCGTTGGCGATCTGGTTTAGCGCGGCAGATTCGAGTTCATTCAGTAAGTTTTGGAGGCGCGCATCCCAGGGATTGGCGCGGATGAATCCGCTAAAAAAATCGGCAGCAAATTGCTGGCGTAGGCTCGCAGGATCAGCCGACTCGGATGCGGCGATACTGGCAAAGACTTCGCTCAGCTGGAGGGAGTCGCCCTCGATAATAGCGTGCAGGGTAAATTCAGACATGCAGTTCCGTGGCAATACACATGGCAGCGGTGATGTTGATATCGAAATGCTCTTGCTGAATATAGTCAACTTGGCTGGGTGTTGCCGCATTTTCTCTGTCATTCCGGTGAAGCCTTAACCTCGCCCATACCGGCGAAGCCTTAACCCCATCTAGATAAGTTGCGTATAATCGCGCCCCATTCCTGCCCCTATTGGTTGCGCTCCATGAAAATTACCGCGTCATCTCCCTTTCTTTACACCGCCAATGAAGTTTACGCACTGGATGCCGCTGCGATCGCCGGTGGTATTCCCTCCATCCAATTGATGAAGCGGGCGGGGCGGGCTGCGTTTGAGTTGCTGATTGAACGTTATCCCGCGCCGGAGCTGATCAGCGTTTATTGCGGTGCAGGCAAAAATGGTGGCGATGGTTATGTGCTCGCGGCCTTAGCGGCGCAGCGCAAGTTGCCGGTACAGGTGATCCAATTGGCGGCAGCGGAAAAGCTCGCCGGTGAAGCGCTTCAGGCTCATGATTTTGCGGTGCAGGAAGGTGTGAGTATTGTGCCCTTCGCGCAGGCGACGGCACCCGCGAATGGCGTGATTGTGGATGCTTTGCTTGGTATAGGTCTGCGTGCTGCGCCCTCGGGCGAGTTTGCGGCGGCGATTGAACAGATAAATTCAACCCGCTTGCCGGTGCTGGCGCTGGATATTCCCTCGGGCTTGAATGCCGATACGGGCTCCGTTGCCGGGGCAGTCGTGCAGGCGCAGATCACCATTCCCTACATCGCCCTCAAGCGTGGATTACTGACTGGCCGTGGCCCAGCGGTTTGCGGTGAGTTAGTCCTTGCTAATCTGGATATCCCCGCCGCTACTTACAATGAGGTAACTCCCAGTGTAGAACGTCTGAGTTTGGGCCATTTACTGCCACTGCTGGCTCCACGTGCTGCCGACGCCCATAAAGGTGATTTTGGCCATGTGATGGTGATCGGTGGCGATACCGGTTACGGCGGTGCCGCCTTGATGGCCGCTGAGGCAGCGGCTCGTACTGGCGCAGGAAAAGTTAGCGTCGCGACGCGCCCGGAACACGTGTCGGCGATACTCGCGCGGCGGCCGGAAATCATGGCCTGTGGAGTCGTCTCGGGGCAGGAATTAGAGCCGCTGCTGGCGCGTCCAACCCTGCTGGTCGTTGGTCCGGGTTTGGGGCGCACGCCCTGGTCAGAGCAAATGTTGCAACAGGCCATCAAATCCGGCTTGCCCTTGGTGCTGGATGCAGACGCTTTGAATATCCTCGCGGAAGGTCGCGTTGTTCCGGTTGCTGGTCATCAACAGCACAGCCCTTGGTTGCTCACCCCTCATCCGGCAGAAGCGGCACGTTTGTTGGGTATCACCACGGCAGAAGTGCAGGCCGACCGGTTTGCGGCAGTGCGTGCGATTAGCGCGCGTTACAACGCCAGCGTGATTCTAAAAGGCGCAGGCAGCCTGGTGGCTTCTAGCGATGGCCTTATCGGGCTGGTTACCGACGGCAACCCCGGCATGGCCACGGGTGGTATGGGCGATGTACTTTCCGGCATTTTGGGTGGTTTGCTTGCGCAGGGTTTGAGTACACATGACGCGGCGCGGTTGGGAGCTGTCGTTCATGCCTGCGCGGCCGATTTAGCCGCCGAAGATCAGGGGCAGCGCGGCTTGCTTGCGACGGATTTGATCCCCTATCTCGGTCAATTGCTCTGAGTTGCGTGTATTTCTTTTAGTAGTGGAAGGTGGCAATGCCAACGTATATCGCAGATGACGAAAGTGAAATGGTCGCGTTGGGCGAGCAGCTGGGGTGCGCGTTTGTGCAATATCCCGCTGCCCTGACAGTGCATTTGCTGGGTGATCTCGGCGCCGGTAAAACCACGCTCACTCGCGGGATTCTGCGCGCCTTTGGTCATGCCGGTGCTGTCAAAAGCCCAACCTATACTTTGGTCGAAGCCTATGAATTTGCGACCCGCACTGTCTATCACTTTGACCTTTACCGTCTTGGCGACCCGGAAGAATTGGAGTACATGGGGATCCGCGATTACTTCGCGGCGAACAATGTAAGTCTGATCGAATGGCCTGCGCGCGGTGAGGGCGTATTGCCCTCGCCTGAGTTGGTGATTGATATTAGTGTCGCCGGTGCAGGTCGCCGCCTCGACTTGCACACTCACTCCACGGCCTTCGCCGCATTGCTGCCCCCGGAATAAAGTCGCTGCCAATCCCCTCTCATTGGGTTATAGCAGCCAAGACCTGCGAATCTCACGGGTGACTCATCCCTGATTGCCTGCGGATTCTTGGGAATTGGTGAAAAATTGATTCATGCCCTAGTCTTAATGGATCGCCCTTGGCAGGGCGACGCGGATTGTCATTAAGCGAGTATCAAAGGATGTTCCTGAGTTTTCGGTTCCCGGTGGGCAGAGCCCTCCTTATCATATTCCACCTCTTTTTAGGGTTGTGGCTTTCCCAGGTTTATGCCCACGAGCCGTCTGTGCCTGCGCCAGAGCGCGATGATAGCTGGCTACATTTCTTTTCTATCGGTTTTGCCGTGTTATTGGGCGCGCTTGCGGTGGGCGGCAGTTGGTATTGGAGTTTAAAACGCAAGGTTGAGCAGCGCACACAAGAGCTGAGCGAGGCGCTGGCGCAACGTGAAAAAGCGGAACAAGAATTGCGCCGCGTCGCGCATTACGACGCGCAAACCGGCCTTGCCAAGTTGGCGTATTTTATCGATCAGTTGGATGACTACTTTCACGCACATCAGCAGCCAG
>CAIOHY010000472.1 GCA_903858205.1 uncultured Cellvibrio sp. | reverse complement strand
GAATCACTGCGCGAAGAAATCAGTACTGTGTTAACACTTGCCAAGCCTACTGACGAGGTGGTCGTAAAAGTCGAGAGCGGCGGTGGCATGGTACATAGCTATGGTTTGGCATCGAGCCAATTAGCGCGCATCACTTACAAAAATATTCCGCTCACTGTTTGTGTTGACAAGGTTGCTGCAAGTGGCGGTTACATGATGGCGTGTGTTGCCAATAAAATTGTTGCCGCGCCTTTTGCAATTCTGGGTTCTATTGGAGTGGTTGCACAGTTGCCTAATTTCCATAAACTGCTCAAGAAAAACGATATCGACTACGAAATGTTTACCGCTGGCGAGTACAAACGCACGGTGACCATGTTTGGTGAAAATACCGAAAAAGGTCGCGCCAAATTTGTAGAAGAACTTGAAGATACTCATGTTTTGTTTAAAGAATTTGTGAGTGAGCATCGTCCGCAGGTTGATGTGGTGAAAGTGGCTACGGGCGAGGTGTGGTTCGGTCGGCGCGCGTTGGACGTTAATTTAATCGATGAGCTGCAAACCAGCGACGAGTATTTATTCGCCCAAGCGGAGAATGCCGATATTTACGAAGTCGAATTTGCCTACAAAAAAACCTTGCCTGAAAAGTTAGGCTTCGCAGCGCAAGCTGCAGTGGACAGGTTGTTGATGACCTGGTGGGAACGGCTGAATGTCAGCCGCTGGTTCTAACCAAAATATGTTAACCATGAGCGGTGCCTGAGGGCACCGTTTTTGTTTGTATCGATAATCATGTAAATGTGACGGGAGTAATTAATGATTTTCTCAACGACCAAACTCCAAATGCCTACACGCGACCAAGCCTTGAAGGGCAGACAAGACCGGATGCCGGTTGATACACAGCACGCGGTAAAAAATACGCCTATTAAGCAACCCTTTCCCGATGGCTGTGAGCAGATTTTATTTGGCTTGGGTTGTTTCTGGGGTGCTGAGCGCAAGTTTTGGCAGCAGCCAGGTGTTTACACAACGGCAGTGGGCTACGCAGCTGGCTACACGCCTAATCCAACCTACGAGGAAGTGTGCAGTGGTTTAACCGGGCACAATGAAGTTGTGTTAGTGGTGTTTGATCCCAAAGAAGTGTCACTTGAAAAATTGTTAAAGGTTTTTTGGGAATCGCATAATCCTACCCAGGGAATGCGCCAGGGAAATGACCGCGGCACGCAATATCGTTCAGGCATTTATTATTTTAATGAGGCGCAACGCGAGTTGGCTGAGAAGACAAAAGCGGCTTACCAAGCTGCATTGAATGAAAAAAATATCGGCGAGATAACCACCGAAATTTTGCCGGCCGCCGAATTTTATTATGCTGAAACCTATCATCAACAATACCTGCATAAGAATCCGGGCGGCTACTGCGGTTTGGGTGGTACGGGTGTTTGTTATGCTGATGGTGTTTAATCGTGTCAAATACCGCTGTCATACCCGCGAACGCGGGTATCAATTAATGTCAAATCATTAAAATATCACATGGCTTCGTAGTAGGGACCACTACCGCCCTGCGGTGGTGCCCAACTAATATTTTGTGTTGGATCTTTAATGTCACAGGCTTTGCAGTGGATGCAATTGGCGGTATTGATTTGCAGCTGTGATGCATTATTTTGTTCGATAATTTCATAAACACCCGCCGGGCAATAGCGCTGTTCAGGTGCAGCATAAAGCGCGAGATTTTTCTCAATCGGAATTTCCGCATCGGCCAATTGCAAATGAACTGGTTGATCCTCTTCATGTTGGATATTGGCTAAATAAATTGACGCCAAACGATCAAAGGTAATTTTTCCATCGGGTGCAGGGTAGTTAAGGGGTTGCGCATCTTTTGCTGTAACCAGCGTTTCATGGTCGGCCTGTTTGTGTTGTAGAGTCCAGGGCAAGTTTATGCCGAGAGAATGCAACCACATATCCACACCGCTGTATAAAGTCCCTCCGATGTTTCCCAAAGCTGAAAGCGCTGGTTTGATATTGCGTACTTTATATAAATCTTTCCATAGCCAAGAATTGCGAATTTTTTCCGGATAGGCCTCTAACAGCGGCTCGTAGTGATCCTTTGCCAGCGCCGCAATAATCGTTTCTGCCGCGAGCATGCCGGATTTCATTGCATTGTGTGAACCTTTGATCTTTGGCACATTTACAAATCCTGCCGAACATCCAATTAATGCACCGCCAGGGAAAATTAATTCCGGTAGCGATTGCACGCCTCCTTCATTGATCGTGCGCGCGCCATAAGAAAGACGTTTTGCATTGTGCAGCAACGGTTTAATTGCTGGATGGGTTTTAAAACGCTGAAATTCTTCAAAGGGATTCAAATAGGGATTGCGATAATTTAAGTGGACTACAAAGCCCAGTGCGATTTTATTGTCCGCCACGTGATACAAAAAACCGCCACCACCGGTGTGATTATCCAGCGGCCAGCCCTGTGTATGCATCACTGCACCTTCGCTGTGATGGCTCGGGTCAATGCTCCATATTTCTTTAAAACCCAATCCATACTTTTGTGGCTCGGCACTCGCGCGCAGGTAAAATTTTTGCTCAAGCGATTTTGCGAGGGATCCGCGCGTACCTTCTGCAATCAAGGTGTATTTTGCATGCAGTTCGATTCCGGCCAAGAAAGTATTTTTATGGCTGCCATCGCGTGCAACGCCCATGTCGCCGGTGATTACGCCTTTAACACTGTGATCATCACCGTAAAGGATTTCACTGCCATTAAAACCGGGAAATAAATCTACGCCTAATTCTTCGGCCTGTGTCGCTAGCCAGCGACAAAGCTGCCCGAGGCTGACAATATAATTGCCATGGTTATTCATTAACGGCGGTAAGATCGCGGAAGGAATTTTGTAATGGCGGTTTTTGGTCAGCCACAAAAATTGGTCTTGTTTAACTTCGGTGGTTACTGGTGCGCCTTTGCTTTTCCAGTCGGGAATTAATTCGTCTAAGGCGATAGGATCAATCACTGCGCCGGATAAAATCTGCGCACCAACTTCAGAACCTTTTTCCAACACGCAAACACTCAGCTCGCGCTCTTGCTCAGTGGCAAGTTGTTTCAAACGAATTGCCGCAGCCAGGCCTGCAGGGCCAGCACCGACAATCACCACGTCATATTGCATTTGATCGCGTTGGCTCATAACACACTCAAATAGGTGAAGTGATACTGGAGGTGAGGCGAATTTCGTCGCTGCGTTTTATTTCGGCCGTGAGTGAGCGGCAATAATCGAGAAAGGCAATCATAGCCGGTGTTTGGTAACGGTTTTTATGCCACACAAACATAAATTGGCGACGTAAATCTAACATTGGGGTTTTAATTTCTACCAAACTACCGCGCTTAAATGCATCGCGCAGCGCTAGACGTGAAATGCAGCCGATGCCCAAACCGGATTCCACTGCGCGTTTGATTGCTTCAGTATGTTCCAATTCCATGCGAATTTTTAGCTCGGGTAAGTGGTGACGAAAAGCTTGATCAAAGGTTTCGCGCGTGCCTGAACCCTGCTCGCGCAAAATCCAGGTCGCTGCAAGTAAATCATCGATAGTCACGCCAGTCGTCGCTGCTGCTGCAAGAGAGTGCGATGGTGCGCAAAAAACAGCGAGCTCATCTCCGATCCATGTTTCCGCGTGCAATTCGGGATGATGACAGCTGCCTTCGATTAAACCTAAATCCAATTCATAACCTGCAACCTGCTGCAAAATCGCGTGGGTATTTTTTACCTGAAGTGCGATGTGGCAATCCAAATGATTTTGCATAAATTCGCTGATAATCATTATTGCGAGATAGTTACCGATGGTTAATGTCGCTCCCACGCTCAAATCCCCTAAAGCCGATTTTCCCTCAAGCAATTGCTGAATCTCGCCCGCCTGTGTGAGCAAACTACTCGCGACCGGTAAAAGTGTTTTGCCCAGCGCGTTTAGCTTGAGCAACTTGCCGTTGCGGTCAAACAGCTGGCAGTCAAACTGCCGCTCCAGTTCAGCCAAGGCTGTGCTCGCAGCAGACTGGGACAGGGCGACCTCTTCAGCGGCACGCGATACATTTCCGGAGCGCGCGATGGCGACAAAAATTTCTAGCTGACGTAGTGTGTAACGCATATCTATTTCTCAGATATATGGAGCATTGGTTATCGATTTATAAGATAGGCTAGCGTGAAAATGGATACACATCAACCAACATTTACATGCCTTGCGAGGGAGGTATGCGAGGCGGTAAAGAGTCCGCCGGTTTAGAGGAGCTTCGCACTGTAATAACGTGTTATTTCCTTCGTGTGACAATGTGTGTTTAGATGCCACTTTGTTGTTGCCAAGGCCATTGACCCTCAGTGGTTCGGTGGTTTTTCAATGAGGTATTGAGACATGTCGCAGCCATCCAATAAAACTCGCCTTTATGAAGCTCTTGGCCAGATAGTTGTCTCGTTCAAGGCGCTTGAGCAGGCTCTGGACGCCCTTATCCTGGCTTGTATGAAATGCCCTGCAACCCAGGGAAAAACGATCCTGATCGATCAGGTTCCCTTTGCCCATCGCGTGAGTAGCATGAGTGAGTTGGTTAGGGAGTTGCATAGGGAGCATGAACTGGGGGCGTTAAATCAAACTCTCTTTGCTTTGGTGGAGCGCTGTGTTGCCTGCGAGCAACAACGCAATAATTGGATTCGCTCTTGCTGGGTGCCAGAAGTGGACAGCGCCTTAGGAACAGTGATCCGTTTACGGCGTTCCGCCGGCAGCGCGGGTGTCAAGTTAGAGTCAGTTGATATTGTTGAATTAGAAAAATTTATTGTGGTGCTCAACGCAACGCTTGCTTATCTATATGGATTCCATCAAAAACTCGCGGCAAATTTCAAACGCATCGAGGGTATTCAAACGCTGGGGTCGTTGATGAGAATGCCGCGATTGGTTAACGATTAAGCATGCTAAGCAAAGAAAGTTTATTGATTTTCAGGGGCGGATTGCAAACAAAAATATTTCACCGCATAGGCTTTGAGCTTGTATTTTTTTTGCTTCCATTTTGTGTGGCAAATGGATTGTATAAGTACTGCTGGTAAGTTTCCGATAATGAATGTTCATAGCCAGATGAGAGCATAAAACGTTTGCGTTTACTTATTTTTGCAAAGGTTAAATCAGCGGAGAAGAATTTGTTAAACAGCAGGTCGAGAGAGCCATCTCTGTGCGCAATTGCTATTCCTGATTCGATTTTGGCAATTAATGGCGCGCTTGATTTGTTGAAGTACATTTTGTAAGGCATTGTATAAATAAGTAAAACCTTTTTATCGTAAATCAAGTTGCCGTAATGTTGAAATTGAACCAATTCCTTTCGTAATTCCGAAATTCCCCTGCAAACCAAATCAACTCTATTAACAACGACCATTTTGAACAAGCTAGAATAAAGGGGCACTTCAATAACGCGAAAGCCGTTATCTCTTAATATACTTACGTCTGACCAGTTTGATCCCTGCGCTACCGTAAATTTGCGCAAGTCGTCTAGGGTTTGAGCACTGGCGACTCCTTTTTCGGCGTTGGGTGATACAAAACAAATGCGATAGGATAATAGTCCATGATCTATCGGGAAATCGACGGCTTGAAGGTTTTCATCACCAAGGCTTTCAATGTTAGGGCCGCCATTCATAAAAAAGTTCGGGTATATATCTCGTTTCAGATCATGAATAGCGCGAGCAAAACTCACTGCGGATGGTATGGCCTGAAAATCAATTTTTTCGGTTGGGGCTGATTTAGCTAAAGCGAGTTTAATGAGCTCGAACATATAATCGAGTCTTTCGTCTCCTCCTTTTTCTGCTGGCACATAGTGAATTGTTGTTGCCAATGTTGTAAGTGGGAACATTGCTACAATTACTAGCGCTAAAACACGAAACATATGACG
The DNA here is from genome assembly GCA_903858205.1 of uncultured Cellvibrio sp. GTDB lineage: Bacteria > Pseudomonadota > Gammaproteobacteria > Pseudomonadales > Cellvibrionaceae > Cellvibrio. The sequence goes on along the minus strand of CAIOHY010000472.1, from coordinate 1,255 downwards.
TTTTTCTCTCATTTTCGAATTAGGTCAGGAAAATAGTAGTTGGTATTCGCTGATCCATCAAACGAGATGTGTTTATAGGCCACCGGCTTACTCCATAAGACCTATTTCTCTGTGTTCGCTGCATGCAGGCCACATTCTTTTTTGGTGGCTTCTTCCCACCACCAGCGACCTTCGCGTTCGTGCTGCCCCGGTGCAACCGGGCGTGTGCAAGGCTCGCAGCCAATAGAAATAAAACCGCGCTCGTGTAATTCGTTGTATGGCACTTCGCACAGGCGAATGTAATCCCACACGTCTTTTGATGACCAATTTGACAATGGATTAAATTTGGTGAGTTTTTCGCCGGGGCGCGCAAACAATTTATCGTCTTGAATTACCGGAATTTCTGAGCGGGTAGGGCTTTGGTCTTTGCGCTGGCCAGTGATCCATGCATCTACTGTGAGTAATTTTTTGCGCAGCGGCTCGATCTTGCGAATGCCGCAGCATTCTTTGTGGTCATCTTCATAAAAACTGAACAAGCCTTTTTCTTGTACCAGTGCACGTACTGCGTCGCCGTCCGGTGAAACTACATCAATTTTAATGCCGTAATGCTTGCGCACCTTTTCGATAAAACGATAAGTCTCTGCGTGCAGGCGGCCGGTGTCGAGGCAGAAGACTTGTACATCCGGGCGATAGTTGCGCGCCATTTCGATCAGTGCGACATCTTCTGCACCGCTAAAAGAAATGGCGATATTCTCAAACTGGCTGAGCGCGTACTTGATGATTTTTTGCGGACTTTCTTGCTGGAGCTTGGCGTCGAGGTCGATGAGGTTTATCTGGTTGTCGGTCATGTTGGCTACTCAGGGTGATACGCTCTGGGGCGATTGTCGGTATGGCGCGCAGGATACCAGAGGAGGGCATGCCAGCCCAAGCAATACGGCCGGTTTGGGTTTGCTTTAACCGGTCAAAACGGGTAGATTGCCGCCACTCTTTTTTGGCTTTTTAGTCTATTTATTAACCGCTGTGGAGGTTGTTGTGGAATTAGCATGTCTTGATCTGGAAGGTGTACTTGTCCCGGAAATTTGGATCGAATTCGCGAAAGTGACCGGAATTGAAGAGCTCAAAGCCACCACGCGCGACATCCCCGATTACGATGTATTGATGAAGCAGCGCATTCGCATTCTTGAACAGCACAACCTGGGGTTGAAAGAAATTCAGGATGTAATCGCGACCCTCAAACCACTCGATGGCGCTGTTGAATTTGTTGATTGGCTGCGCG
>CAIOHY010000471.1 GCA_903858205.1 uncultured Cellvibrio sp. | reverse complement strand
TGACGTCATTATTTTTGATGAGGCCACCAGCGCTCTTGATAACGAAACTGAACTCGCCGTCATGGGTTCAATTGAAGGATTGAGCAAGGACCTCACGCTGCTGATAATCGCGCACCGTCTCACTACCCTGAAGAGTTGTAACCAGATTGTTGAGTTGGCAGGCGGTAAGGTACAGAGAATTGGAAGCTATGCCGAATTGATTGCCGGTGGTAGCTCAGTTGAGAATCGCGTATTGAGTTCTTCGTAAATAAATAGGGCTAGATCTAACCATGTCTCTAAGCCGTAAAGGCATCATTCTCGCCGGTGGTGCGGGCACCCGGTTGCACCCTGCGACGATTGCAGTATCCAAGCAGTTGCTCCCGGTCTACGACAAGCCGATGATTTACTATCCGCTTACGACCCTGATGCTGGCCGGCGTGCGGGAGATTCTGCTTATTTCTACGCCTCAGGATACGCCACGTTTTCAGCAGCTCTTGGCGGATGGGAGTCAGTGGGGTATCGGGCTTCAATACAAAGTGCAGCCAAGCCCTGACGGGCTTGCACAGGCGTTCATACTTGGTCGAGAGTTTGTCGGTGACTCCCCCAGTGCGCTGGTGTTGGGGGATAACCTTTTTTACGGCCACAGTTTCGCCGGACTCTTGCAAACGGCAAGCAGTAATGAATGCGGGGCAACGGTATTTGCATACCCTGTGGCAGACCCCGAGCGCTATGGGGTGGTGGCCTTTGATACACAACAACGTGCTGTAAGCATTGAAGAAAAACCTGCGCATCCAAAATCACGCTACGCCGTCACCGGCCTTTATTTTTATGACCAGCAGGTCTGCGACATTGCCGCCTCAATCAAGCCCTCGCAGCGCGGAGAGCTGGAAATAACCGATGTGAACCGGCGTTATCTGGAGCAGGGTCAACTCAATGTTCAGCTAATGGGCCGGGGTATGGCATGGCTCGATACTGGCACGCATGACTCGCTACTCGAAGCGAGCCAATACATCGCGACACTTGAAAAACGCCAAGGGCTTAAGGTTGCGTGCCCCGAAGAGGTGGCCTGGTGTCAGGGCTGGATAACCGATGAGCAGTTGGTGGCCCTGGCTGATGGCCTAGGCAAGAGTGGTTATGGCGCCTATTTGCGCAGACTGCTTGAAGAGCGAGCGTTTTGATGAAATTTACACCGACCAAAATACCGGATGTGATTCTGATTGAACCTAAAGTATTCGGTGATGCGCGCGGATTTTTTTATGAAAGCTGGAATGAGCGAACATTTAACTCGCTAGGCTTGGATGTGCGGTTTGTTCAGGATAACCACTCCAAATCACAGAAAAACGTCTTGCGCGGCCTGCACTACCAAATACAACACCCGCAAGGAAAGCTGGTTCGTGTGATCAGTGGGGCGGTTTATGACGTAGCGGTCGATCTGCGGAGTTCCTCACCTACGTTCGGGCAATGGGTAGGTTTTGTTCTCTCCGCAGAGAATGCGCAGATGGCGTGGATTCCACCCGGGTTTGCACATGGGTTTTGTGTAACTTCTGAATCGGCAGAATTTCTATATAAAACGACCGACTATTGGCACCCCGAGCACGAGCGTACTTTATTGTGGAGTGACCCGGCGCTTGGTATCCAATGGCCGGTTAGGGAAACGCC
>CAIOHY010000470.1 GCA_903858205.1 uncultured Cellvibrio sp. | reverse complement strand
TGGTATCTGCCTTCTCCAACTTTTTCGTATCGCTGGTGCGTAACTTCTTGCCAAACAGTGTGCGTATTATCGCGCAGATGATCATTATCTCCGCATTAGTAATCGTGGTTGATCAGGTGTTGAAAGCAGTGGCTTACGATATTAGTAAGCAGCTTTCAGTGTTTGTGGGTTTGATCATTACCAATTGTATCGTGATGGGGCGTACAGAAGCATTTGCACTGAAAAACCCGCCAATCCCCAGTTTTATGGATGGTATTGGGCACGGCTTGGGTTACTCAGTCTTGCTGATTGTGATTGCAACTTTCCGCGAAATTTTTGGTGCGGGCAAATGGTTTGGTATTCAAATTCTACCAACCGTCACCGAAGGTGGTTGGTATGTACCTAACGGCCTGCTGCTGCTGCCGCCAAGTGCTTTCTTCATTATCGGTATTATCATTTGGGCTATGCGTACCTGGAAGAAAAATCAGGTAGAGAAAGTAGATTTTAAAATTGCCCCTAACTCGACTACTACGCAGGAGATCGCATAATGGAACAGTTACTTGGTTTGTTTGTGCGCTCGATTTTTATCGAGAATATGGCGCTCGCGTTCTTTTTGGGTATGTGCTCATTTATGGCAATGTCTAAAAAAATTAACGCTGCTATCGGTTTGGGGATCGCGGTTATCGTGGTGCAAACCTTAACAGTTCCGGCCAACAATCTCATTTTGACCTACCTGTTGAAAGAAGATGCACTGGCATGGGCTGGTGTTACCGGTGTTGATTTAACGTTCCTCAGCTTTATTTCATTTATTGGTGTTATTGCTGCGATTGTACAGATCATGGAAATTGTGATGGATAAATACATGCCTGCGCTTTACAACGCATTGGGTGTATTTTTGCCATTGATTACTGTGAACTGCGTAATCATGGCGGGCTCGCTGTTCATGGTTGAGCGTGACTATCATTTTGTCGAGAGCGTCGTTTATGGTGTTGGGTCTGGCGCAGGTTGGGCGATCGCTATTGTTGTGCTCGCGAGCATCAAAGAAAAAATGAAATACTCCGATGTACCTGAAGGTCTTCGTGGCTTAGGTATTACCTTTATCACCGTGGGATTGATGTCATTGGGCTTTATGTCCTTTGGCGGCATCTCTCTCTAGGCTAAGCGAGGAATCTAATGAATACCGAGATTTTATTAGGCGTAGGAATGTTCACCTTCATCGTGCTCGCACTGGTGGTGGTGATTCTTGTTGCCCAAGCCAAATTAGTGAACAGCGGCGACGTACAAATTCTTATCAACGATGAGAAAACCATTACCGTCCCAGCAGGCGGAAAGTTGTTGCAGACACTTGCAGCGAGTAATGTTTTTCTCGCGTCGGCTTGTGGCGGCGGCGGCAGTTGTGCTCAATGTAAGTGTGTCGTTAATGATGGTGGCGGTTCTATTCTGCCAACTGAAGAGGCGCACTTTAATCGCCGTGAGCAAAATGAAGGTTGGCGTTTAAGCTGTCAGGTTCCAGTAAAGCAAAACATGAAAATTCATGTGCCGGAGGAAGTGTTTGGTGTGAAGCAGTGGGTAACTACCGTTGAATCCAATCCTAACGTGGCGACTTTTATCAAAGAGTTAACCTTGCGTTTGCCTGAGGGTGAAAGCGTGGACTTTCGCGCGGGTGGTTATGTGCAACTGGAGTGCCCGGCACATCACGTCAAGTTTTCTGACTTTGATATCGAACCTGAGTATCGTGGTGATTGGGAACGTTTTGGTTTCTTTAACCTGGAATCAAAAGTATCCGAGCCGGTGATTCGCGCTTATTCAATGGCGAATTATCCTGATGAGAAAGGCGTGGTGAAGTTCAATATCCGTATTGCAACGCCGCCTCCAAAATCACAAGGTATTCCACCTGGCCAAATGTCGTCATTTGTATTTAGCTTGAAGCCAGGCGATAAAATTACTGTATACGGTCCATTCGGTGAATTCTTCGCTAAGAATACCAATGCAGAGATGGTATTCATCGGTGGTGGTGCCGGTATGGCACCAATGCGTTCGCACATTTTCGATCAACTGCGCCGTTTGAAAACCGATCGCAAGATGACTTTCTGGTACGGTGCACGCTCTTTGCGTGAGCTGTTCTACAAAGAAGATTACGATATGCTGCAAGCTGAGAATGAAAACTTCAAATGGCATGTTGCACTGTCTGATCCCCAACCAGAAGACAATTGGTCAGGTTTGACCGGATTTATTCATAATGTTCTCTACGAGAATTATTTGAAAGATCATCCGGCGCCGGAAGATTGTGAGTTCTATATGTGCGGCCCACCAATGATGAATGCCGCCGTAATTAAAATGTTGAAGAGTCTGGGAGTTGAAGACGACAACATTTTGCTCGACGACTTCGGTGGTTAATGCATAAGGAAAACGAGGCTGGGCGACCTGCCTCGTTTTTTCTTTTAGTGGTAAGCATTTTTAATTCTCAATAAAGGCCTTGTTGCCTGGGAGTCAATCGTGGCTGTTCTTGTGGTTACTCTGTTAGTGATGTTGTTTGTTGCGTTTGCATTGTCGATCAGTGTCCTTGCTGGCAGAAAACCAGTGTCAGGTTCGTGCGGAGGAGTTGGTAAGGCTCTCGGCGATCCTAATTACGTGTGCGAGCTTTGTGGTGGTGACGAAGCCAAGTGTGCGGCAGAAAAAGCTAAGCCAAATAAAGCGTTGGCCGCTAATACAGATCTTTCCTATGATGCGAGCAAGAAAAAGGAATAATTGTTGCTAGACTGTTAGAACATTCGGTAATTGAGATAAAGGGGAATAAATTGACTGGTCGTAAAAAATCGGCAGATCACAGCTACGATCTTTTGGTTATCGGTTCCGGCCCCTCGGGTGAAGCTGCGGCTATAGCTGCTTCCAAAGCAGGCAAGCGGGTTGGCGTGGTAGAGAATAGGGCGCTGGTGGGCGGTAGTTGTGCACACAAGGGTACTATCCCTTCGAAATCATTGCGTCATGTTGTCAAGCAAGTTATCCAATTTAAGAGCAACAGTTTATTTCGCGAAATTGGCGATAGCCGTCGTTTAACCTTCCCGCGCGTATTGCAGTCAGCTGTAAAAGTGATTCCTAAACAGGTGGAGCTGCATACCAATTTTTATGTGCGTAATCGTGTTAGCGTGCATATTGGTCAGGCTTCATTTATCGATCCTCATACTGTATCTCTGGTTCAGTTAGATGGTGGTATCGAAACTATCGTTGCCGATAACATCGTAATCGCGACAGGTTCACGCCCCTATCGTCCCGCTGATGTTGATTTCAATCATCCTCGTGTTTACGACAGCGATACTATTCTCGAGATGCAGCATACGCCTCGCCACATTATTGTTTACGGAGCGGGTGTTATTGGATGCGAATATGCTTCGATTTTCTCCGGCTTGGGGATGCGCGTGGATTTGATCAATAACCGCGAGCGTTTATTGTCATTTCTCGATGATGAAATTTCAGATGCTTTAAGTTATCACCTGCGCGATAGCGGTGTGACTGTGCGTCACAGTGAAGAGTTTGATGCGATAGAAGCGAGCGACTCAAGTGTTACCCTATTTTTAAAATCCGGTAAGCGCCTTAAAGCCGATGCCATTCTCTGGTGTAACGGTCGCAGTGGTAACACTGATGCATTAAATCTTGAAGCGGCAGGCTTGACTGCTGATCACCGTGGGAATTTGAAGGTCGATCACTGCTATTGCACACAGGTTCCACATATTTATGCGGTGGGCGATGTGGTGGGCTGGCCGAGTTTGGCAAGTGCGTCTTATGGTCAGGGGCGTGCAGTATCGGGTGGTATTTTTGGTGATGAATGCAAGTTGGTGCAGGATGTTCCAACGGGTATTTATACACTCCCTGAAATTAGTTCTGTTGGAAAAACAGAAACTGAATTGACCCAAGCAAAAGTGCCTTACGAAGTGGGGCGGGCGTTATTTAAAAATACCGCGCGCGGGCAAATCAGTGGTGAAGATGTGGGTATGCTGAAACTCTTGTTTCACGTTGATACTCTCGAAATTCTCGGTGTCCATTGTTTCGGTGCTGAAGCGGCCGAGATTGTCCATATCGGACAAGCAATTATGACGCAGAAGGGCGAGGGCAATAATATCCATTATTTCCTCAATAATATTTTCAATTATCCAACGATGGCTGAAGCCTATCGCGTCGCCGCGCTTGATGGTGTAAACCGTATCAGTCGTCGTTAGTTTCTGCGGCGGTGGTATTCCTAAGGGCGCAAATTATTGCGCCCTTCTTTATTGAGCCGAAGCAAGGATATGAATGCTATTGATTTTCGTTGGTTGGGCTAGCCTTGGGATGAAAATTTCGCACGCAGTGGATTACTGCGTTGCTATCAAAATAGACCGTAAATTCCTGATACTTCCAGCGTGAAATCGGTGGGTTCCCTTTTGGTGGTATTTCTTCTAAAGGATCACCAAAGAGATTTCTCACACGCTCCTTGCTCATGCCTTTACTTGGCATATCAATAGTTGCTTGATCCTTTGCTTGTTCGCCAACAGGGATTCGGATTTCTTCTGCGGTTGAGGTTTGAACCTGCAGGGCGAAGCTCAGAAGGCCGATAATGCACACACTGAAAAGGTTGGGCGGAGTCATATTGGTCTAATTACCTTGCCTAGTAATTATTCTTATTGAAGATAGTGTTTGTTCTTGCGTCTTTCGGCCATTTGCGCACGCATTATTTGTTGGCCGATTAACTGCTGCTGCGCATCACTCACGCTGTGAAATTTTGCGGCGATTTGATATTCCCCTGTGTTGCTCGGCTCACAGCGAATAATTTTGGCAAAGAGTACCAAACCTGCATTGCTCGGTAAAAAGATCAGGCGCAAAGCAATATGCGAGTTGGCTTCGACCGGGCGCGAACTCCCGAAGGCGATGCCTCCTTCGCTCAGGTTGACCTGTTTAATCGTTTTTGATGGCGGTAATGGCTTCGAATCAGTCATCAACTGTTGGCTGATAATGTCGATCTTGCGATTAAGGTTGTACAAGTATTCTCCCAGTGCGCGGCTGGTCTCTTTGATCTGGTGAAAAAGATGGGCGTTATCATGATCAATCTTGCGCAACTCAGCAAAGAGTTTGAGCGAGGTGGTATTGGGGAACTGCAACTCAGCGGCAGCGGTGTTGGCGGTGATCTCATCAACCTCTTTGAATTCAATAGCGATACTTTCATCAATGCGAAAGTAACTACGGCGTTCGCTCATAACTTGAATCATCCCAATTTTGTCATGCAGTAAACATAGCACAAGCCAACGACAATTGGCGTGGCTTTATCGATTGGAGGCAGAGGTTTTGCTTGAGCAATCAGAGGCAATTGGGTTTAATGCGCCCATGCTAAAAAACATCCCTCTTTATATCGGCCTACGCTATACCCGCGCTAAGCGCCGCAACCAGTTCATCTCCTTCATTAGCGCTTTCTCTCTAGTGGGTATGGCGCTGGGAGTTATGGCTCTTATTATCGTGTTGTCGGTGATGAATGGCTTTGATCGCGAGATTAAGGAGCGCATTCTCAGTGTCATTCCTCATGGCTTTGTCGATCAAATCCCCGGGCTGCAAGACTGGCAGGCTTTATCCGTACAGATCAACAAACATCCCAACGTAGTGGCATCTGCCCCCTACATTGCTAGTAGTGCTTTGGTGAGTTATGCCGGTGGCGTCGAGCCGATAGAGTTGCAGGGCATATTGCCCGAAGCTGAGGCGCAGGTGTCGATTGTCGAGCAGCGAATGTTCGTTGGCTCAATAATGCAGTTGCAGCCGGGTGAATACGGCATAGTGATGGGGCGCTTGTTGGCGGAACGCTTAGTTCTTGCTCGTGGCGATAAAATCCGTATTACCTCACCCGAAATCAACATCACACCTATGGGGGCTTTTGCTCGTTCGCGCAGCTTTACGTTGGTGGGGGTATTTGAGGTTGGCGCGCAAGTCGATAGCACACTCGCTTTAATTCATGTTCAAGATGCACAAAAGTTTTTGCGTAAGCCGGGTGTTCAGGGCCTACACGTAAAAACTGACAACATGTTTGATGCCGCAAAAGTGATGAGTGACTTGCGCGCACAGTTGGGTGATGGCTTTAGGGTAAAGGACTGGAGCCAAACCCAAGGCAGTTTATTTCAGGCGGTGAAGATGGAAAAAATCGTCGTGGGCTCGCTGTTGATGATAATTATCGCTGTCGCGGCATTTAACATTGTGTCGAGTTTAGTGTTGATGGTTGCTGACAAGCGCTCGGATATTGCGGTGCTGCGCACTATGGGTGTCAGTGCGCGGCAGATCATGGCGATATTTATTGTTCAGGGAAGTGCGATCGGTTTTTTTGGAACCTTTATCGGTACGGTTATTGGTTGTATCGTCGCGGTGACGCTGACACCGATTATTAGTGCCTTTGAATCGGTATCAGGCATGCAAATGTTTGATCCTGAAGTGGTATTTATTAGTCAGTTGCCCTCAGTTTTACTCTGGCAAGATGTCGTGTTTATTTGTGGTATTGCTCTGCTCCTGAGTTTCATCGCTACGCTTTATCCCGCTTATCGCGCTTCCCAAATTGAACCTGCGGAGGCGTTACGTTATGAATAAATTTTTTTCGTTCTCGATTATCCGTGCGTTCGCTATACAGGCCTCGTGTTATGAATAATTCCGCTCCAGTTTTAATTTGTCAGCAGGTAAGTAAAAGTTACCGTCAGGGTGCGCTGGCAGTTGATGTGTTGCGCAATGTGAATTTCCAAATTAATGCACGTGAGCGCGTGGCGATTGTCGGTGCATCAGGTTCAGGCAAATCCACACTGTTAAATATTCTCGGTGGCTTGGATGTGCCCGACAGTGGTGATGTGAGTGTGGCCGGAGAGCGTTTATCCAATTTGAGTGCAGATGCACGCGGTCGTCTGCGCAACCGTAGTTTGGGTTTTGTTTATCAATTCCATCATTTGTTGCCCGAGTT
>CAIOHY010000469.1 GCA_903858205.1 uncultured Cellvibrio sp. | reverse complement strand
TGCCAAAGCCGAGTAATCGCGTAATGGCACGCCATAAAAAAGCGCATCAATTGATGCGCTTTTTTATGGCGTGCCATTACGCGATTACTCGGCTTTGGCAGTTTTCTTGGTGGCTTTTGCTTTGGCTGGTTTGCCTTCTTGTTCGGTGACGCTTGGTTCTTCAGACTCGACTGGTTTTGCTTTTGTTTTGGCCTTGCTGGATTTGGGCGGCGCTGAGGCTTGGCGGGCCTTAACGATGGAGAGGTATTTAATCCAAGCTTGCTCTATGGGGCTCTTGGGTGCGCTCTGATTGGCAATTACTTTGAGGATGTGTAAATCGTCCGGCGTTGGGTCTGAGACTTCATCCATTGCCAAGGCGTTAACGAGTACGCCTTGTTTACGTATCAGGCGCGCTTGGATATCCGAGAGGCCGCCTTTTTCAAAACCATCGGGAAAGTTAACAGCATCCTGAAAAGTTTGTTTCAGGTAGTGGTCACGCGGCAGCATAGAGTATCTCCATTATTAGTATGTGCACTTGTGGGTTGGGCGCTAACTGCAAACAACCGAATCCTTGTTGTAGGTTGCTTGCTGGTGATATCGCTCAAACCCAACTTTCTTTCAGTGATGCCGGAAAAGAGTTCCAAGCAAAAGTTGCTGCCGAAGATAATCTGTTTTTGTGACAGTGTATAGAGCTAAGGTTATGCTTTGTGGTGGCCAAGGCTGCACTTTGTACAAATTGCAGGCGAAAAAAAACCGGCATGAACCGGTTTTTTTATGCTTGAAACCAAATCGGCAATTAGGCTGCTGCCAATGCCTTGAGTTTGGCGTTCAAGCGGCTCTTATGACGAGCGGCCTTGTTCTTATGGATCAGGCCTTTGTCAGCAATACGGTCGATCACTGAAACAGCCGATACATAAGCGGTTTGGGCAGCTGCTTTATCGCCAGTAGCGATAGCGGCAAGCACTTTCTTGAGGTAAGTACGCCCCATAGAGCGCATGCTTGCGTTGTGCTTGCGAGCTTTTTCATTTTGACGCGCGCGTTTTTTGGCTTGGGGTGAGTTTGCCACCTTAGTGCTCCTATAGATAAATTCTGGACAAAACTGTCGAAAAGGGGTCGGGATTCAAGGACGCGACATTATGCCGTGTTCGATTCTTTTGTCAACTGAAGAAATCGCAATCTTTTATCTCTTTCGTTGCTTGGGAGACTATTGGGTTTAGATTGTCCTAGCTGTTTCTTCATAAGGGTAAGTCTTGGGCGCGACATGCCTCAAAAGCGGTGAGCGTGTTAGTATTCATGGTTATAAATACGCCAAAAGCTCAGAGGATTTTTGCGTGGCTGACAACGAAGAATCTAACAAGACCCACGTGAGGGGGGCGGCTGAAGATGAGGCAGAGGGAGTCTTGTCGGTTGGCTCAGTCTCCAATGCATCGCAGCTTGATGTGCCAAACGCCACCCAATTCACCCAATACAGCGCCCCGCACAATCACTCGACTGGGTTTGCGCAAGCGCGCGAACTGGTTAAACAGTCTCAAAGTGGTAAGGGCAAATTGCTCAAAAAGCGTTTTTTACTGGAAGATGTGCTTGGGCACGGTGGTATGGGGACGGTCTATAAGACTAAAGATCTACGTAAAGTGGAGGCTGAAGATCCTAATCCTTATATTGCCACCAAGGTTCTTAATCAGGATTTCAAAGATCACCCGGATGCATTTGTAACCCTGCAACAGGAGACCGCCAAATCCCAAACGCTCGCCCATCCTAATATAGTGACAGTGCACGATTTTGATCGCGAAGGCGATACGCTGTTTATGACGATGGAGCTGCTTGAAGGGCAGCCATTGGATCAGTTGCTCAAGGCGCAACGTAACAGGGGTTTGGCGAAAGACCAGGTGTGGGCAATAGCCAAAGATCTCTGTGCCGCACTGGCCTATGCGCACCAGCGCCAATTAATTCATGCGGATTTCAAACCTGGAAACGTGTTCGTGAACACCGACGGTAGTGCCAAGGTGTTGGATTTTGGCATCGCCCGCGCGGCTTCAAAGGAGGCGCAAAAGCACAAATTTGATGCCGGGCAGTTGGGTGCGCTGACCCCCGCCTACGCGACTATCGAAATGGTAAAAGATGAACCGCTCGGCTTTAGCGATGACGTTTATGCGCTTGCCTGTGTGATTTATGAGATGTTGGCGGGGCGCCATCCATACAACAATCGCTCAGCACTTGAGGCGTACCAGCAAAAAATGGTGCCTAAGCGTTTGGATAAACTCAGCGCGCGCGAATGGAAGGCGCTTAGCCATGCGCTTGCGCTCACTAAAGCTGAGCGCACCGCGAGCATCACGCAATTCGTCGATGAGTTATTTCCCCGTCGCAATCCATTGATCTTGACTAGCGCAGTGGGGATGGCATTGGTGTCGCTTGCAGGTGCCGCCTGGTTTGCCTACAGCCAGCATCAAGCGCAACAAAAAGTGCAGGCAACCATCGCGGAAAAAATAACGCGGGCGCAAATCTGTTTTGCAGCGCAGGATTTTGGCTGTGCGATTGAACAGAGTTTAGTGGCGACCAATCTTGCTCCAGACAATTCTGCGGCTCGCCAGTTATTGTTGGCCGCCCAACAAGCACAGGATCAGCGTATTCAGGATGAAAAAATCAGTGAACTGATTGGCGAGGCGCAGCAGTGTTTGCAGCAGCAGGATTTGGATTGCGCTGCTTTATATTTGCAAAAAGCCGAGTCAGTCGGCGTGCATAATTCACAAGTGATCAGCTTTCATGAAGCGTTAAGTGTGGCGCGCGCGCAGCAGGCACAATCAGCAATACAAAAGCAGCAGCAAATAGCTGATGCAATGGCAATGGCCAATAACTGTTTCAGCGACAAAAATTATTCGTGTACGGTGAATTCAGTTGACCGTGTTTTGGCGTTGGATCCAGCGCATGCTGAAGCCATTTCGCTGAAGCAAAAAATCGCTTCGACCAAGGAACAAGAAGGCGCATTGGCCGGAAAAATCAGCCGTTTGATGGCTGATGCACAAAGCTGTATCGAGAAGAAAAACTATTCCTGCGCTATCGCCAAAGCAGAATCAGTACTGGAGTTGGATGCAGGCTACCAACCGGCAACCGAGTTAAAAATGCGTGCACAGGAAACCCAGCGCAAACTTAAAGAGACAGGTTTTACCATCAAATAAATATTCAGTAACCACTAGGGTCAGGTGCGGCAATTATGAAAACCAAAGCGATAATCTTTATGTTGTTTTGTGTCTTGGTTAATCCGGCACAGGCATTTAGTTTGGGCGATCTGAAAGACAATATTGATCGCTCACACAAATGTAAAAGTGATGATCAGGGTTGTAAAAATCGTGAGCGACTTAAAGCGGTTGCGCGCGTGGCGGCAGTTGCGGTGGCTGTTACTGTATTAACCAAAATGATTATTAAGCATCGCTCTGAACGCATTGCCAAAGAAGATCAGGTTGCCCAAGAATACAAAAACCAAAATAACAGCTTACCAACGGAACCTATGGCGACTGAGTACACCACCAAAACTCTGCCGGGTAATGTGGTCGAGCCGGGTAAGGAAGTCATTATCCAGTCCGATATCGTTGTCGTGCCGGGCACTAAACAAAAGAAAGCGCTGATCGAAGAGAATATTGTTATTTACGATAATGA
>CAIOHY010000468.1 GCA_903858205.1 uncultured Cellvibrio sp. | reverse complement strand
GCCAAGCTTGCTGCCGCTGAGTTTTATTTTGCGCGTATATTGCCGCGCACCATTGGCTTGGTTAAGGCGATGGAGTCTGGCGCAGATAATTTGATGAGTTTGAGTAGCAACGATTTCTAAAATTGAAAAAATAACAAAAGTGGAGACTGCCTGATGTCACTGAATTACAACAGAACCCTGGCCGAGTTTTTTTCTGAAGCCTGTAAATCATTCGCTGACAATAATGCGTTCACTTGTATGGATCGTACGCTTACTTACGCTGAACTTGATCGATTGTCTGGTCGTTTTGCCGCTTATTTGCAACAGCACACCACCTTAAAACCCGGCGATAGAATTGCGGTGCAGTTGCCTAATATCTTGCAGTATCCCGTTGTCATTTTTGGCGCATTCCGCGCCGGTATGGTGGTAGTTAACACCAATCCGCTCTACACAGCGCACGAAATAAAGCACCAGCTAAATGATTCAGGGGCAAAGGCGCTCGTTGTTTTGGCGAATATCGCAAAAAATGCGGCAGCAATTATTAAGGAAACCAGTGTTGAACAAGTTATCGTAACCGAACTGGCAGATTTACACTCGCCGTTGAAACGCCTCTTGTTAAATTTTGCGGTTAAGCATCTGAAAAAAATGGTGCCCCCGTTCGAGTTTCCGAACCAAATCGCGTTTAATAACGCACTTGCGTTAGCCGACAAACCTTGGCAGCCAGTAGCGCAAACACCGGATGATATCGCGGTGTTGCAATACACCGGGGGCACAACCGGCGTCGCAAAAGGCGCAATGCTGACCCATCGAAATTTAGTTGCCAATATGGTGCAACTGAATGATCGTATGAAAAATGTATTTCGTCCAGCGCAAGAGTTATACATCGCGCCTTTGCCGCTTTACCATATTTACTCCTTCACCATTCACTGTACTTCTGCCGTTGCATTGGGGAATCACAGTTTGTTAATTCCCAATCCGCGCGATATTCCCGCTTTTGTAAAAACCCTGCAGGGCAAACCCTTTACATTTTTTGTTGGTCTTAATACGTTATTCAACGCCTTGCTGCGTAATCCGGATTTTCTGAAATTGGATTTTAGTAGCATGCGCTTGACCTGTTCCGGTGGCATGGCGCTCACTTCAGAAACCACAAAACATTGGCTGGATGTAACGCGAGCCCCCATCAGTGAGGGTTACGGATTAACAGAAACGTCTCCAGTAGTTTCCAATAACCCTCTTGAACTTGTGCAGTACGGCACTGTAGGGTTGCCCCTGATTGATACCAACTGCAAAATTATTGACGAAGCGGGAAATACGCTGCCGACCGGTGAGGTGGGTGAGTTGTGTGTGCAAGGCCCGCAAGTGATGAAAGGCTATTGGCAACGCCCCGAGGCGACTGCTGAGGTCATGGATGAGGAGGGTTTTTTTAAAACTGGCGATATTGCAATCATTCAAGCTGATGGCTACATAAAAATTGTTGATCGTAAAAAAGACATGATCAATGTCAGTGGATTTAAAGTATTCCCCAACGAGGTGGAGGATGCATTAAGTGGCCATCCTGATATTGTGGAGGCAGCGGTTATTGGTGTGCCGGATGGCGACGGTAGTGAAACGGTAAAAGCGTTTATCGTTACCACGAATGAAGAGTTAACGATCGAGCAGATACGCAAGTTCGCTAAAGAGACACTCACCGCGTACAAAGTGCCGCATCTAATTGAGTTCCGCAAAGATTTACCCAAAACCAATGTCGGGAAGATTTTGCGGCGCGACCTGCGCGACCAGGAATTGGCAAAGGCAAAACAATAATAAATCGGTGGTATCACGAGCCCGTTTAGTCAGGGCGCTTTTTTATTTATCAAAAAATAATTATTCGGGTCGATTAGCTCTGGAGCTGCTAGGCTTTATTTAGGGGTAATTGCTGTTCTTGGAAAATAAAAATCCTGGTCAGTTAAACCACCAGATCGATCGAAAGCATCCATTAGCAAGAATAATTTATGAAAACAGCATTGATCTTATCCGGCGGCGGTGCTCGTGCTGCATATCAAGTTGGCGTACTACAAGCACTTGCCGATGTGTTACCTGATGATTGCGAAAATCCTTTTCCGATTATTTGTGGAACATCTGCTGGTGCCATTAATGCGTTAGCCATTGCGGCGCATAAAGGCAATTTTAAATCAGCGGTTAATGCATTGGCCCATATGTGGCAAAACCTTGATATCGGCAATGTTTATAAGCATGGTTGGCTCGATTTGTTTAAGGGATTTAGTTATTTAGGTTTGTCGCTATTAAATGAAGGGGTAGGGCGACGCCGTCCTCTGTCGTTGTTGGATAATGATCCGCTTCGGAATTTGTTGGGTTCCAAAATCAACTTCGAGAATCTTAAGCATTCTATCAACAGCGGAAAGTTACTCGCAGTCAGTGTTTCTGCAATGAGTTATACATCCGGACATTCCGTGAGTTTTTTTCAGGGGCACCCCTCGTTACAGAGCTGGTCACGTTATCGCCGTGGCGGTGTAGCAACTCAATTGCGTTTGGAGCACCTGCTTGCGTCTTCAGCGATTCCCACAATATTTCCTGCTGTGCGGATTAATCATGAATATTTTGGTGATGGCGCCTTGCGCCAGTTGGCACCAATCAGTCCGGCACTGCATTTGGGGGCGGATGCATTGTTTGTAGTGGGTGTGAGTGGTAACCGGACTGCGCTGAAAGCCAATCGCCGTGTGCCACATAGGCACTCTCCCTCAATGGGACAAATTGTTGGACACATGTTTAACAGCGCCTTTGTAGACGCCTTGGAAGGCGATCTAGAGCATTTGCAACGTATGAATGAATTGCTTCAATTAATTCCCGATGATGTCAGGAGTCAAGAAGGAATCCTGTTGCGACCGGTCGATAATATGGTTATCTCGCCCACATCTCCCATAGATGGCATCGCGGGGCGAAATGTGCGCTATTTGCCGAAGAGCTTACGTTTTTTCTTGCGTGCCATAGGTGCGACTGCCAAAGGTGGTGGTGCAACGGCAGCAAGTTATTTATTGTTTTCCAATCAATTTATTATGGAATTGATCGCACTCGGGCGTGAAGATACCTTGGCAGAGGCAGACAACATCCGCGCGTTTTTTGCGAAATAATATTTGCTCATCGATTAATGAAAAACGCCGCGTAACAATTGCGCGGCGTTTTTTTATATTGCGGGACTACAACAATCTATCAAGCGCGGCGACGGAATAAAGGCAGTGGTTGATCAACCGATGCTTGATAATATTCCTGCAAATCCGTTAAGGATTTTACCGCTTCATCCAAGTTAGCTTCCGGATTGGCGAAGGCGAAGGCATTTACACCGCAGCGACGTAAGTAGCACAGCTGGTCCCGCATGAAGTTGCCTAGCGCACGCAGCTCGCCAGTGAACCCAAAACGCTCGCGCAGCAAGCGCGCCGTTGAGAAAGCGCGGCCATCCATAAATAACGGGAAGTTCACTCCGATCACAGCAAAACGATTGGCATCTGTGCCAATCGATTCAGCTCCCTCGTCACTATCAAGCCACACGCCTATGTCGGTGCGATTTTGCAATTGCGCTTTTTGCGCGATCCACACAGCGACAGGAATCAGCACCTGGCCCGCAGGTACTTCAACGGCTGCTGCATCACCTTCTGCCTTGGCGATTAGTGTCCAGGTATTGTCAACGATAAGGCCGTCTTTAATTAGCTTTGGCATAAACTTTCTCCTTGAATGGAGCTGCACCTATACGGCGATAGGTATCGATAAATAATTCTTCAGCAGTGCGATTGGCAACAAACACATCCACAATTTTTTGGATGACGGCGGGCATGTCATCGGCGCCGAACGAAGGGCCAAGCACATCGCCAAGGGAGGCGTCGTTGCTGGCACTGCCACCCAATTGCACCTGGTAAAACTCTTTGCCGGATTTATCCACGCCGAGAATACCAATATGCCCCACATGGTGATGGCCACAGGCATTCATACAACCGGAGATATTCAGGTCGATATCGCCGAGGTCATACACATAATCCAGATCTTCAAATTGGCGCTGAATAGCTTCGGCGATCGGGATGGATTTGGCATTCGCAAGCGAGCAGAAATCGCCGCCGGGGCAGCAGATAATGTCGGTAATGGTGCCGATATTGGGTGTTGCGAAACCAGCGGTTTTGCATTCTTGCCAGAGCGCAAACAGCTCGGTCTTTTTCACATCGGCCAATACGATATTTTGTTCGTGCGTTGTACGCGCTTCGCCAAAACTGAATTTATCAGCGAGGTTTGCGATCACTTCTAATTGCGCATCGGTGATATCGCCAGGCGCAACGCCGGTCGGTTTCAGCGAAAGTGTGACGGACGCATAACCCGAAATTTTGTGTTGACGCACATTGCGCTGTAGCCATTTACCAAAGGCGACACTGTCGGCAGCCTGTTTATCCAACGAGGCTTGCGCAGCGGCATTGTCGATGGTTTCGTAAGCAGGCGCGGTAAAGAAACCTTTCGCGCGTTCGATTTCTGATTGAGTCAGTTTGTTGTAGCCGTCTTTCAGATGCTGCCATTCGTCTTCCACTTTTTGTGCGAAGACTTCTGGCGTTAATGCACGAACCAAAATTTTGATCCGCGCTTTGTATTTGTTGTCGCGACGACCGAACAAGTTGTACACGCGCAAAATCGCTTCGAGGTACGAGAGTAAATCTTCTTCCGGCAAGAATTCACGAATCGCTACGCCGATCACCGGGGTGCGGCCCAAACCGCCACCCACGTACACCTTAAAGCCCACCTCGCCCTTATCGTTAAATACAACTTGCAAGCCTATGTCGTGCACTTGTACGGCGGCGCGGTCTTGGGTTGAACCGGTGACGGCGATTTTGAATTTGCGTGGCAAGAACGCAAATTCGGGATGGAAGCTGGACCATTGACGAATAATTTCGCAGTAGGGGCGTGGATCGATAATTTCGTCTGGCGCCACACCGGCAAATTGGTCAGAAGTGGTGTTGCGAATACAGTTACCGCTCGACTGGGTGCCGTGCATTCCGACTTCCGCCAGCTCGGCGAGGATGTCGGGCACTTCTGTCAGGTCAGGCCAGTTGTATTGGATGTTCTGGCGCGTAGTCACGTGGCAGTAGCCCTTATCGTAATGACGCGCGATATGAGCCAGCTTGCGCAGCTGCGCGGAGTTGACCATGCCGTAGGGAACGTTAATGCGCAGCATGGGCGCCAAACGCTGTACGTAGAGACCGTTTTGCAAGCGCAACGGCAAGAATTGTTCGGGCGGAAGCTCCCCTGCAAGGAAGCGTTCGGTTTGGCCGCGGAATTGGGCAATGCGCTGGCGCAGAATACTGTGGTCGTACTCGTCGTAGATATACATGGAGCTAGATACCTATTAAATAAAAGCCGTAAACGATGAAATAAAAAGCCATCAACGATGGCATCGGTAAACGCCAAACCGGAATGGCGTTCCAGGCTAGAAATGTGGCGCGCAGGATACAGTAAAAGCCTTGCTCCGGCGAGCTGTGCGGCAGCACCATAGCAGCCGCTTTCGCGGATGTGAACAACCCTTTGATGCTAAGTTTGTTCCTGTCGGTTATGACACGCGAGTTCATTGGGCTTGTGCTGTTATCATGGTGTTATTGATTTTTTGGCTATCTATTATCGATTTCACTTATGCAAGCAGATATTGACCAGTTATTTGTCCTTCCGCCCTGTGCGGGCGAGATTGAAATCCTGCGCGAAGAGCTGGATTTCCTCCTGATTAACAAACCCACGCGCTTGCTCAGCGTGCCCGGGCGACATCCACAAAATCGCGACTCGGTGATCAGTCGGCTGGAGGTTATCTACCCTGGGTGCAGCATTGTTCATCGTCTGGATTTTGATACCTCCGGTGTTATGGTTGTCCCACGCAATAAATCCGCGCTGTCCCACACCAGTAAACAATTCCAGGCGCGAACAGTGAGCAAGCATTACACCGCAGTGGTTGCGGGACTGATGAAGCAAGATGAAGGCGTTATCGATTTACCTATAGCGTCAGACGATGGGCCGAAATACAAAATCTGCCATGAAACCGGTAAGCCTTCGATCACTGAATACAAGGTCATTGAACGCAACCAGCAGTCGCAAACAACGCGGGTTTTTCTGCACCCTATCACCGGCCGCTCCCATCAACTTCGATTGCACTTGCAGGCTATTGGACACCCGATTTTGGGCTGTGAATTCTATGGTGGTGAATTTGCTTCGGCGGCCGACCGCTTGTTACTCCATGCG
>CAIOHY010000467.1 GCA_903858205.1 uncultured Cellvibrio sp. | reverse complement strand
GATTGATGCCTTCATCTTCGGTTTTCTGGCGACGAAATTTCACGTTGCGACCCCGCGCCCTAAACCAATTTCACATCGACCCGACGGTCGCTGTGCAGTGCATCAACCAATTTAATGGCTTCTTCTTCCATGGTGACCACGATCGAATCTATGCGGCGCTGAAAAAACCGGTGCGCAATCGTTGCAGGAATCGCAACGATCAACCCTGCTGCTGTGGTGTAAAGTGCAACTGAAATACCGCCCGCCAAAACACCTGTGTTGCCTGTGCCTTGCACCATAATCGAATTAAACACTTGAATCATACCGAACACGGTACCCAACAACCCCAAAAGTGGCGCGATATTCGCGATGGTTCCAAGAATATTGACATAGCGTTCCAGCTCATGGATCACCTGACTCGCCGCTTCCTGCACCGAATCTTTCATCACTTCACGGCCGTGTTTTGAATTACTCAAACCCGCAGCGAGAATTTGTCCTAAAGGGGAAGATTGTTTGAGTTCGCGCAGCTTGGTGGCATCGAGCTGGTTGTTTTTAATCCAGCTCCAGACTTGCGCGAGTAAGGTTTTGGGGGCAATTTTGGCGGGATTGAGCGTCCAATAACGCTCAGCGCTGATGGCGATCACAATCAATGAACAGGCCAGAATTGGCCACATCAAAATACCGCCAGCTAAAAAAATCTCAAACACAGATGCTTCCTCTTATTGTGCAAATCAGTTGAGCGCGTGGCTCTATGTCGCGGCGTACATTACCACAAGAACCGGGGATTGCCATGGGGCAGACTGCTTTGTCCGCAAATGTGTGAAGAAGTTGCATCTGTAATCAATAGTAGTTCTATCAGTCAAACCAGTAACGTCGATTGGATTGGCGATATTCGCGCACCAACTGCAACTGGTTCCGATCCCACTCAAAGACGATGGCGCCCGATTCTGCCGTATTCATTTCACGGCTACCAACCGCCTGATACCGCTGCCGGACTTGAGGGTGAGGATGACCGTGTTGACTGCGATATGCTGCGGAATAGACAACCACCTCCGGTTGCATTTTATTAACAAAACCTACACCCGAAGATGTTCGACTACCATGATGTGCCGCAAGTAATAGGTGTAACTTTTCGGGCAGCTGTTGCTCGCGCAACAATTGATTCTCAACCGAGGTTTCAATATCACCGGGCAACAAAATATGTTGTTCTGCGTAACTGATCAGCAACACACAGGAATGATTATTTGCATTACTCCCTGTTAAACGGGGAAATCGTAAAAACCGAAAATGTACAGATTGCCACCGCCAACCAGGAGCCTGATGACAATTTTTCGTGTCAATTTTTTTCGCAACTTCTTGCGGAATTTTTTTTGACTCACCCGCGAGCAATTGATCAACTGCTATCTTGTCCAACAAACCCGTTAAGCCACCGGCGTGATCCATATCGCCATGGCTCACCACTAATTTATCAACAGAATTTATTCCCCGTGAATATAAATAAGGAGCGACTATGCCACTGCCTGCATCGAAGCTGTCGGTGTATTTAGGCCCGACGTCGTATACCAAGGTTCGCTTACCCACTTGCACGACGAAGGCGCTGCCCTGCCCCACATCCAACACACTCAGTTTTAAATCAGGTTGATTTGGTGGGTCGATAGAAAAAACCAGGAATGAACCCAACAGCAAACCAGCACAACCCAGCGAGCGTGGAAACAAACCTTTCGGCAGCAATAATACGCAACAACTTAATGCGATTAATAAAGCGATGGCAGGGCTAAACGCAACAATAGGACTTGACCAAGCACCGCCAAACGAAAGCAACCCATCTAAAAAAACTTTTAATATTTCCATCAGCCAGCCTGCACCACTCAATAAAAAATCGCTGGTATCGTTAAAAATATTGCGCGTAGCGGCGCTGATCAAGAGCAACGGAACCACTAAGAAAGTGATGAGCGGAATTGCGATTCCATTGGCAATGGGCGCAACCAAGGAGACACTACTAACTAACAAACTGAGCGGCACTAATAGGCCAATAAACATGACCCACTGCGAGCGAATAAAACCGACCACTAAATTAGCCACAGTGTAGCCAGACCAAGGCGAGGCAGTGTGCTTAGCAACCAGTCGACCGGAAAAAGCCATTAACAACAATGCGACAGCACCAAAGGACAACCAAAATCCCATATCCAGCGCAGCAAGCGGATCAAGTACCACCACCATCGCAAGTGCGAGACAAAAAATATCAGCAATATTAATACTGCGCCGCCATAAACAGGCGAGATAAAAAACCACCAACATAATCAGCGTGCGCACAGTAGGAATATTAAAACCGGCAAGCGCCGAATAAAAACTCGCACACAGAATCGCTGAACACCAGGCGATCGTTAATGCAGGGCAGCGATACCACACCAGTTGCACACACTTTCCCAGCCAAAGGCCAAGATAAAATCCAAAAATCGCCAGGAAGCCAACGTGAAGACCGGAAATAGCAATCAGGTGGCTGGTGCCCGTCTGTTGCATGCGAGCCCATTGGGTTTTATCAACCAAGGAAGAATCGCCAATCAGTAACGCGATTAAAATACCCCGTTCGCTACTGACGCTATGCGTAACAATCCACTGCTGTAAATGATAACGCTGCTGGTTGATCCAATCATCAAGATTAAATGCGTTTTCATCGTCAGTAAGCTGCCGATTATCGCGATGATCAACCACGTAACCGGTCGCACCTATCCCCTGACGCAACAACCAGGCGTGATAATCAAAGCCCGCCGGATTAACAAAACCACGCGGGCGTTTGAGCCGCACGCGCAGCTGCCATTTATCGCCAATCGCCAGCGAAGGAAGCTCAAGTGCTGACCCAGAGCGCTGGTACAAATACCAACTCAGTTGCAGTGTGGCTGGAAAATGTTCGGCAGGAATAACCTGATCCCCGGCGGTGACAACTGATTTAACACGAAGATTGAAACGCGCGCGGCGCTCATCCCGCTCCGGCAAACCCTGTATATACCCGGTAACAAAAAGATCCTTACTTGCCAGATCATCATCCAGTTGCATCGCCACCAAACTATGCCCAGTGAAGATGCCCCAGACCAAACCGAGCGAGAAGGCAAGTAAATAGCCGACTCTTCGCCATCGCGCATAGGCAACCAATAGCGGAAATAACAGCACCAAACTGGATAACGGAGGTAATTGAGGAGCAAAACTAACGGCAATAACGCCGAAGGAGAAGAGCAATAATGTGAGGGGCATGGCGATATTCCTTATTGCCAGTGGTGAGATGGGCGCACAACCCACCAACTGAAGTTCCTTTGTCATCAGACTGTCGCGCAGCTTATGGCATCCTGCGCCAACAGACAAGATGACGGCTAGGTACATCCACCAGCTGCAGATCACATAGTCTTAATGATCATTTAAAGGCATAATGCCGCTTCATTTTTGGCAGGACTCTGGTTTACGCATGGCTCGCAATCTACTGAAACGGTTTATTCCCACTCCGGCTGCTATCAAAAGCAACCCTGCCCTGCAATTTTTAGGGGATTTGTTGCATGACCCTAACCTATTTCATTTAAACCGCCAGTCAGTCTCTGTCGCATTTTTCTGGGGCCTATTCATAGCACTCTTGCCAATCCCCGGCCAAATGCCTGTTGCAGCGGGCGCCGCTCTATTGTTTCGTTGTAATTTACCGATCACGGCCGCGCTGGTATGGATTACCAATCCGTTCACTATGCCATTTTTCTTTTATCTCACTTACAAAGTGGGCAGCGTGATTTTGCAGTCAGAACCGCTAATGGTTGAACCAGAGTTAACTTGGGACTGGTTGGCCAATGAATTTGGTCATTTATGGAAACCGCTACTGCTGGGCTCAGTTTTAACCGGTTTGTTTTTTGGTGCGCTGGGTTATTTTGGGATGCAACTCTATTGGCGCTGGCATGTAAATCACAATTGGAATAAACGCAAAAAATTGCGCGCCGAAAGAGCGGCAGAGGAGAAAAAATAAAATCTCAAAAAAACCGCAATCGCGGTTTTTTTTCGTTCTGTTTTCTTGCTTTCTGCTCCTCTTCAAAAATTTCTTCAAACCCGCGCATTTAGATGACGAGAAAAGCTTTTCCGGTCTTGGTTTGTTTGTTTGTTTTTGTTTGTTTG
>CAIOHY010000466.1 GCA_903858205.1 uncultured Cellvibrio sp. | reverse complement strand
TCCCAGGAGGATTGCCGCCCATCCCGGGAGGATTGCCACCCATCCCCGGAGGATTGCCACCCATCCCGGGAGGATTGCCACCCATCCCAGAGGGGTTTGGCGGTTTCATCATCTGCTGCATTAGCAATTGTTGTTGTGGTCCGCCAGGTTTTTGCGTACCGCCGCCGCCTCCTGTTCCGCCTGGAGCGCCTGGAGGTGGCAGAGGCGGCGGGCCGCCAAGCTCCCCGGGTTTCGCGCACGTAGGTGGGCAGGTCTGTTGCTGAGCGTGGGCGTCTGATAAGAAAAGCACCATTACCACGGCCAAAGTAGTTTTACCAAATTCTAACTGGCGCATTTTCATATGATTTTTTTCTTGAATCATCAAAGGGGCAAAGCTTTTTTAAGGCCTGCAACCTTACTTAAAAAAATGAAGGCTTTCGCGTAATTTATTTGCGCATCAATTAAGTCGGTTTCGCCAGCATAAGCATCCATAATTACTTTTGCTGATTTTTGATCTAATTTCAATGCGGTTTTGTTGCGTTCTTGTAACGCATTGCCTAGTTTCGATTTCGCACTATTGTATTGCAGGAAAGCCTGATTAACTTCAAATTGAACTCGATTTCGCGCCTCTTCAAGCGATATTTCAAGTTGCATCTTATAGTTGGACGCCTGCACCAGATCAGAATCATAAAGTTGCGAAACAGGTATCGGGAAAGATAGAGACATCCCGATCGAACTTCCGCTCCCATAAGAATATCCGGAGGCTTCATAGGCCGGCGATCGAGTATTATAGACACTGACTGAAATATCCAGCTTGCGATTTTTTTTCGCAAGTATCAGATTAGCTTCCGCCAGCTTCAAGGCGGCCTCCATCTCGAGCAAATCGGTTCGCGATTTGCCTGCCTCAGTAATCAACTGCTTTAAGTCAAAGTCTTTTGAATCAATCAGAAATGTACTCTTTGGTTCAGGCAATACCTCGATGTGCTTTCTGCCCATATAACTGGCCATGCCCATTGAAAAATATCTGAAATCATTAATTAGATCAATTCGTACCTTCTTTTGGCCCGTAAACTCTTGCACAGCCTCCGCAGCCGTCAATTTAGACAAATGATTGAGGGTGTTTTGATTGGCGGCCAATATCAATTTGACGCGTATAGCGTCGAGAAACAAATAGGCTCCATCAACAGCAACTCCGTCAAGCAGAGAATTCAAGTTGGCTGATTGTCTGACAATCTCCGCGGCAGCAGAATCGGTCCGTGCCTGTCGCTTGCCCATGCCCTCAATTGTGCCGGACAAGGTATATGTATTTGACTGCGGGCTCCTAAATGACTCCATAGGTGCCTTCTGATAAAAACTGCCGCGAGAATAGCTAAATGATGGACTTAGGTTGACTACGGAGACCTGATCTTTAAAGGCGGTTGCCGACTCAATTGATAATTTTTTATTCAGAACCCAAGAATTTCTTTCTCTTGCTTCAGAGAGAAATTTGTCAAACGTTATAGGTTCGAGTTTAGTGCCTTCGATAGCCAACCCAGGAAGTTCCTGAGCCATTACGGAGGAAAATAAATAACACACGACGAACGCCAATATTGATTTCATTACGCAATACCTATCGAATAAGATTATCAATTTTATTAGGCTATCGGAATTGGTCCTGTAACTCAAACGTAATTTATTTAGTAAACCTAAACTTTTTTAAAAAATATTAAAAAATACTGCAAGTGCTTTGCGCGTCATGTCAGTCGCCACCCAAGTATGGTGACTAATCAAACCATCAAAAACCGATTAGAGGCGCTCGAAGCGAGGGAAATGCCCCCAGTGCTTTATATCTGGCGCGAGTGCGGCGAGAGCGCGGCGGCGGCAACTAAGCGCGAGGGCGTGAAGGCTGGGCGGAATGTGGTGGTTTATTACTGGCGGGATGGAGGGGGTGGCAGGGCTGGATGCGGTCACGCGGAAGGGGTAGAAAAGCGCACGCGCTTGGCTGCTGGCGGAGAGGCCTATATCGCCGCGCAGATTGAAAAAAGGGGTTTGAATTTTTATGCACCGCTTCGGATTGGGGGGGGCGGCAGCCGATGACATCGCAAGCAGCCATCAAAAATCTCGTCACGCGCGCCATAGCCGACTGACTGGTATCGGTAAGAGTAATCGCTCAGAACGGCGTTGGCGACTGACCGAAATCAGTTTTGTGCAGTCAGTGGGCCGATTCTTCGTGTGGACGAGTGGTGTGGTGCGGGCGAAGGCGCTGTAGCAGCGCGGGGATATGCGCTTACTGGCGGTTTGAAACTTAAAGCATGGCGGGATTAGGCGAAAGCAGGCGCGGGGCTAATTACGCAGATGGGTTAAACCCCGATACCCCAACGGCCTGACTTTGAAAAACAATCAAAGACAATCAAAGGGAGGCTTTTCAATTGCGCGAGGGCTTACGCTTAGGGGCATTTCAGGCGAAAATTGATATTTGGGTTATGTTGCCAAAACAGCAATATTTTGCCCTTGCCGGATGCGAAGCAGCCCCAAAAAGTGGGGGTATTAGTGAGGGTATCAAACGGAATATGCTAAATAATAACTGCTATATAACAGCAAGTTGGGCTTGATATGCTGCTGATGATCGATAACTACGATTCGTTTACCTACAATCTCGTGCAGTATTTCGGCGAGCTCAAGCAGGAGGTCGTCGTGCATCGTAACGACGAGATCACGCTCGATGAAATCGCCGCGCTGCAGCCGGCACTGATCGTTATTTCGCCCGGGCCGTGCACGCCCAATGAAGCGGGCGTATCGGTGCCTTTGATCGGTCGTTTCGCCGGCAAGATTCCGATTCTCGGTGTTTGCCTTGGTCATCAGTCGATCGGTCAGGCCTTCGGCGGCAGGATCATTCATGCCAAGCAGGTC
>CAIOHY010000465.1 GCA_903858205.1 uncultured Cellvibrio sp. | reverse complement strand
TTGGTCGCCCATCAACATTTGCCCAGCAAATACGCCGAATTTTCCTTTGGTGGTATCCCACGCAGGATTGCCCGGTGAGTTTGCGACGCGATTGTGCGGCAACAAAATAATAGCATTGGTGCGTTTGTTTTGGACTTTGTCCCAGGCAATGTCGGGCGAGTCGGGTGTCATACCTGGCAAATCAACAAGGCCGGATGGGTGACCATAAAATTTATCTTTTTCGATCACAAAAATTTTCGAGGTACCCATGTATTCGCCTTGGTTATCGGAATACCAAAGGCGATTATCCGGACCTGTTCCTAAACCTGCAGGGCTGCGCAAACCATTCGCCCAGAGTGCGAATTTTCCGTTGGGTTCAACGCGAATATTCCAGCCGGACAAACCGCCTTGTGCGCCCATGTATTTGCCACCGGCTTTGTAGGTGGAGCCGTCGCCGCCATCGGCGAGATTGATGCTGATGTAGTAAGCACCATCGCCACCGCGCACAGGGCCGTGCATGTAGGAGTGGTAATTACCATGATAGGAATGGGCATCGAATAGAGTCTCGTAGCTATCGGCAATACCGTCGCCATTAGTATCGCGGATGCGCGTGATTTCCGCTTTTTGCCCTGCGATTACGGTGAAGCCTTTTTTGTCTTCGACTAATACGCCAAGACTGTCAAAAGTACCTTCAGCAAATAAATGCCATTGGCCTTTCACCATGCGCCAAATTCCCGCAGTACGAGTAGCAATTACTGTGGTGTTGTCTTGCGTTAGCGATAAACCCAGCGCTTCAAATAATTGTTCGCGACCGAAATTATCTTTGGGGGGATAATAACTTTCTATGCTGTAACCGGCCGGCAAATCTGCTGTGGCTTGAGTAATTCTGATGGGTTGTTTGCGGTAATCAAATTCCGATTTTTTTGCGTGCCAGACATTGGCCGCTACTTGCATTTTTGCGGTGAGTGTTGCTGTTTTGCTGCCCGCAGGTAAAGTCCATTGGCCGTTGTTGATTTCACCTTTGCTTACCGCTGTATTTTGCAGAAGCTGTGTATTGAGCGAAAATTGTTGTGTGGTTTTAAGATCGCCACTCAACGTGATTTTCACATCGCCATTAGCAGCAATTGCGGTCTGAACCCTGAGGGTGTTTTTGCCGATGCGATAATTAAAGGTCGGCAGTTCATTTTTTTGTTTGGAGTTACGCGTATAACCTAAAAATTGCGCATCCATCGCCGCAACGCGAGCCAAGTGATCTTCTGTGCTGTTGAGCGATGCCTCAATAGTTTCTACATCACCGAATTTTGCTTCTTTAAAGGAGAAGTCGATTGTCTTGCCTTGCGCATTTAATGGTGCGAATAAAAATTCCTGATTGCCGAAGTTGATTTCGCGGCTTTCGAAGCCTATTTTCAAACCTTTGCCACCGCGATTGGTAAACTCGCCGGTCATATCCAAAAAGCCACCTTGCCAAATTTTGGTAATGGCAAGCAGGCGCGGATCAAAGGAATAGTTAACGCCCCAAGGCGAGCCCACATGAATTGCACGGCCGGAAACGCCAACCATGGGGCCGCGTTGAATGCGCACTTCATCATCCACTAATAATTGCAAACGGTCGGCGATAGGGTCGTATTTTTCTGCGCCGGTTTGCGCGAGTAATTTAATCGTCGGGCCTTGATCATGCAGGTCATTGAGTGTGGCGAGGTAATCGCCTATGGCATTAATTTGTAGATCACTTAATACCTGTGCCGAAAACGCCGGCATGATCGGCATAAAGGCTTCGCCTTTTTTTGCACCGCTTTCAGCAACGGCTAGTTGATCAGTTGCGGCACGAATACTGCGCTGTAAATATTGGCGATCTGCTTTGATGGTAAATCTGTGGCCTTCACCGCCTTCTACAATCTCGCGGTCGCGCGGATCACGTTTAAATAAACCGTAAAGATTCGGCCCGGTGCTTACGCCAGAATCGTTTTTGATCACTGAGTGGCAGGCATTGCAGCCGACAGATTCGAAGGTTTCTTTTCCGAGTGCGACAAAATCAACCAGCTCTTTTTCGTTGGTTGCTTCACCGGATGATTTCGGCGGAGTGACGAGTGAGAAATCGGCCGGTGCGATTGTGAAATTGCGCAATGCCAGCTGACCTTTTTTGACTAAAAAACTGGTAAGGCCTGCGGGGCCTTCCCAGCCCACATTTGGGTTCTCACTCATTCCTGGGCGGATGTCGTTTACCAAAACGGGCTCGCCGTTAATACGTACTTCCATAATTAATGCAGCGTCTACTTTGGTACCTGCCTCGTCGTAGCGCGGCGCACGCAATTTTGCGTGTAAGTGCTGCCATTCGTTGTTGATGTTTTTAAGGTCGATAGCGTAACGGCCTTGCAAGAATAGTTTTGCGTCGCTGCCTTCTGGAATCAGAAACTCGGTATCAAGCACGGAATCGTCGAGATAGGCATTGGTGTTTACGTGATCAGCCTTGGCGCTGAGCACGATGATGTCGCCATCCTTAGCAGCACTGATTTGTAATCTGTTATCGACTGCACTGACTTTGCTGGCAGTGATCCAGCTGGCGTTAGCGTTGAAATAATCGGCTGGATTGTTGGCGTAGATGGGCTGGCTGCAGATTAACAGTGAGCCCATTACCAGCGCAGTAGAACGCAGGTTTATCTTGTGCAAGAGAGACATAATCTATACCTGTAATTGCAGTAAAAAAACGCCGCAGTGAATTCACTGCGGCGCAAACAGTTGACAGTAAGAGCAATAAGTAACTGTCAGCGGATCGAACGGGAGATTAGAGTTTGCGCACCCAGATATTGCGGAAGTTCATCGCATTACCGTGATCTTGCAGGCGAATCGGGGCGCAACCGTGAGCTTTGTAGACAGGTTTGCCAATCCATTCGGTGGCACCTTGTATTTCGAAATGGTTTTGCACCACTACGCCGTTGTGCAGCACTGTCACATAGGCGGGCGATACGAGTTTTTGTGCGTTATCAAATGTGGGCGCGGTAAAAATAATATCGTAGGTTTGCCATTCGCCTGGCGCACGCGAGGCATTGACGAGCGGAATAGATTGTTTGTAGATCGAACCTGCCTGGCCATTGGGATAGGTTTTATTGTTGTAGGAATCCAGCATTTGCACTTCGTAACGCTCTTGCAAAAATACGCCGCTATTGTTGCGCGCCTGGCTCTCTAACAGTTTGCCCTGGTCATCGGTGATCAGCGTTGGCGTTTTCCATTCAACGTGCACTTGCACATCGCAGAAGGATTCTTTGGTTTTAATATCGCCGGTTTTAGGTACCACTGTCAGGGTGCCATCAGCCACTTTCCACTTGGCTTCGCCACCTTCGGCGCCTTGCCATTGATTTAGGTTTTTACCATCAAATAATACGGTTGCGTCCGAGGGAATGCCCGATGCAGGAACGCTGATTACGGTGGGAACGGGTTCCCATACTTCAGTTTCTTGCGCGAGTTGCCAAGGCTCTTTGTTTGCAGTGGCTGCAACGCAGGCTGCCGAGTAGATCAATGCGGTGCTGATAATACCAACAGCGGGGAATAGTCCTCGCGATAGAAAGCGTTTGGTCATGGAGTTTGGCCCTGGAGGTGTTCGTGGTGATCGTTATGGTTGTGTTTTTTGATTTTCGTTATAGCCGTTAAACAGAGGCCGGGCGAATGGTTTTACACAGCTTGATAAAATTATCTGATAAATCGACAGTTTGCTTACATAACTTTACATGGTGGAGTTGGCGCTACGAGAGCGCCATTAAAGAAGGATTTATGAACGAACTGGAATTACTTTTGGGCCCAGCGCTGGCTGCTTGGGCAATTGAGAAACTGGGACTTGGATAACCACTGCTGATCAGGATAGTAAGAAAACAAAAACTGTTCGCCTTTGATGGTATCGATCACTTTACGGGCTATACCTGTGCGCACGGCGGGGCAACCATGGCTGCGGCCTAGATGGCCTAATTTTTTAGCGAGTTTTAAATCCACATAATTAGCGCCATGAAATACAATCGCGCGCTCCATTGCTTTGTCATTAAAGCCATCTTCCAAACCTTCCATGCGCAGTGAATAACCGTTAGCGCCAACGTAGGTTTCTTTAGTGCGGAATAATCCTAAACTGGTTTGACGGCTGCCGTAGGTATTGGAGAAGTTGCGTGCGAAATTTTTGCCAGTGTTCATGCCGTGAGCGACTAATTCCTGAAAAAGTAATTTCCCCGTGACCAGATCAAACACCCAGAGGCGCGGCTGGGTAGACACCAGCGAATAGTCGATCACCGTCAGGTTGCGGGCGGGTGACATGCCTTGGGTGAGGGCGCAATCGAGTGCCGATAATGCGAGCCCGATTACCTTGGGGTTAGCGGCTGGCGCAGCGCGGCTGAGGGTATTGAGCAGGGCCAGGCGGTGGTCTTTACTGAAGGGGGCGTAGCTAAATGGATTGGCAGGGCGATCCTGTGTCGCGGCAGCATTGAGCGCGAACAGAAAGCTGAATAAGGCCGAAAAAAGTAGGCCCTTAAGGATCATATACAACATGGATAGCCCCGAGCATTCTGGGTAATTGAAGTTGTAGCTGCCTTGCTATGGAAATTTATGGTTTTACCAGCTAATACTGCCTCTCTTGGAATGCTAGCACTGAGGTAGGAATGCGGCAAATCGCAAAAGTTCAACAAGCTGACGTCATTTTATTGTGCCGGTCTGATTTTTTAGGGAATAAACTCCGATTGTCTTAAGCGCGCAGGAGCGCTCGTTTATGGTGTTATCACGTTGTTGGCTCCGTTTGTCGGGGGCTGTTTTCGCTTTGCAGAAAGGATTGTTGCTGCTGTTGATAGGCTGTTGTGTGCTGCCAACCTGGGCCGAGGGAACTAATCCAACCACATCGGGGCTAGGCGATATGCTCAGCGCCTCCACTTTGATCGCCCGTGAAATTGAGGTGCAGATGGTGGAACTGCAGTTGGATGTCGCCGAGGGGCGGCAGTCACATGACGCGCGCCACTTGACCGAAGCGGTGATCGGCTTTTACGAGCAGCGCCAGTATCGCCCGGTGTGGGATCAGGGTGGGCGTTTGGAGCAATTGATTAGCGCGCTGGAATCGCTGGATGAGGATGGCCTTAATCCCGACGATTACCATATTGAACAACTGCGCCAGGCGCTGCCATTGTTGAGCGATAACTCTCCCGAGGCAATACCTCTGCGCGTAGCAGATGAGCTGCGTGCAACCAATGCTTATCTGCGTGCGCTCTATCACCTCTACAACGGCAAGGTTGATCCGGCTGGGCTTGATCCACAGTGGAATTTTGTATTGCAGGATATGGCGCCCATCGCCGATGGCGCACGCGTCGCCGATAGTATTGAAACGGGGCAAATTGCGCAGCAGTTTGAGCAGACCCGCCCGCAGCACAGGATTTATCGCAGCTTCAAGGCGGGGCTGAAGCAGTACCGCTATTTGGCAGCACAAGGTGGTTGGCCAGCGTTGCCGATTGGGGGAACCCTAAAGCCCTGTGCGGTTGATGCACAAATCGCGGTGTTGCGTCAGCGTTTGCGCATTACCGGTGAGTATGTCGCCCCAGTATTGCCAACCGACAATACGGAGACGCCGGCAGAGACTTGCTTGATCGCAAACGCCAAAGCAGCTGCCGAGGCTGCGTCAGCAGCGGCGGCCAGTGCAGCGGCGGCCAGTGCAGCGGCAGCCAGTGCAGCGGCAGCCAGTGCAGCGGCCGAATTAGCCGCTGCAACCGGTTCAGCAGCTTCCAGTGCGGGGCAATCCAGCTCAGCGGCTGCAAGCAATGTGGAAGTGGTATCTGCGAGCAGTGGCTCATCGGAACAGTCCTCCAGCGCTGCCCCGGTAAATCCCGACGAGGTATTTGATGCGTACCTCGTAGATGCGGTTAAAAAATTCCAGCGCGAACAATATTTGGAGGTGGATGGCGCCATAGGTCCCGCCACCCGCGCTGCACTCAATGTGTCGGTGCAATCACGTGTTGACCAGATTCGCGTCAACCTTGATCGCGCCCGCTGGCTGTTGCACAACATTCCGCCGGAGATGCTGTTGGTCGATATTGCCGGGTTTAAAATCACCTACTTCAAGGCGAGTCAGCCGATTTGGCGTTCGCGCGTGCAGGTGGGTATGGCCTATCGCACCACCCCGATTTTTAAATCGGAAGTGAATTACATCACCCTCAATCCTACCTGGACGGTGCCGCCCACGATTTTGCGTAAAGATGTCCTACCGAAGGTGCGTAAAGACATCAATTATTTGCGCGACCACAACATTCGCGTGCTGGATGGCAGCGGCAAAGAGTTGGATCCAGCCACCATCGATTGGTACAAACCGGGAAATGTAACCCTGCGTCAGGATGCCGGTGATGATGCGGCGCTCGGCAAGGCTGTGATTCGCTTCCCCAACCCCCACGCGGTCTATCTACACGATACCCCGCACCAGAAGCTATTCAACAAAAGCCAGCGCGCGTTTAGCTCGGGTTGCATCCGCGTGGAGCGGGCATTGGAGTTGGTGGAATTGCTGCTCGCCGATACACCCTCCTGGGATTCAGCAGCGATCAAAAAGGCATTGGCGACGGGCAAAACCCGCAACGTGACTCTGGCCAAGCGGGTTCCCATATTGCTCGCCTACTGGACAGTCGATGCGGTTAGCGAGACGCAGATTGCGTTCAAGCCAGACATCTACGCGCGCGATGCCGGGGTGCTCGCGGCCCTGAATAGGCGCGATTAGGGTGAAAAATGAACGATCAGGGAAGATTTTGATGACTTATTGAGTGATTGCGGCATGCAAATTTGTATTTATGCCAAGTCGGGGCTAGCGTTAAGGAGTATTCAGACTCTAAGCAGGAGTCGATTCTTTATCCGTTAATGGTTCAGACAGTCTCTGGCGCGCAAAGCTCAAATAAGGATTCGCACAACATGGCCACCAAAAAAACCTCTCGCACCACCGAAACCATCGAGCAGGATGATCTGATTACTTTGGATTCACCTCCAG
Organism: uncultured Cellvibrio sp.; assembly: GCA_903858205.1. Taxonomy (GTDB): domain Bacteria; phylum Pseudomonadota; class Gammaproteobacteria; order Pseudomonadales; family Cellvibrionaceae; genus Cellvibrio. The sequence continues at coordinate 5,759 of CAIOHY010000465.1, read as the reverse complement.
ATGCAGAGATGATTAACCTGCTCACGCCCGCGCCGAGCAATGGCTATATGTATTTCACTGAGCGGGATTTGAACAAGATTCTGTTCAATCTGGATACTCTGCGCTCTAGCGTCTATCCGCATCTCGCCAATGTTCAAGATGTAGAGAACTTTAAGCAGCCGCAATTTCCTTCGGTGTGTCTGATTGGTCTTGGGCGCTGCGGTTCTAACATCGCCCTTGATGTTGCCTCGTTGGTGTACAACGCGCGCAATTTCTATCTCAATGAATTTAACAGCGAAGAAAAAGAAACCCGCGAACAAGATAAACCCATGCGCTGGATCAAGCGCAGTTTGCATCTAAAAGGCGGTCACCAACTCAAGCCGGTATTTTTGATTGAGCCACTGGTGATGTTGGGTGATTTGGACAAAGACATCGAAGGTCGGATTCGTTTTTCGCACAAAGGCGAACGCTCCGGTTTTCTCAAAGATTACACCAAAATGAAAATCATGGACTTGTCGGAAGTTCATGCCGGTGGTTCAGGTAATGCCCCCATTCTTGGTCAGTACCTCGCTAAAATTATTCTCAACAAAGATACCCAGCGCTTCTCCAATCCCGATTGGAAATTTGTGCATTCTTATTTAATTGATTCTTGCGGCATTAAAGCCAACCAATCGCGCTTGTACTTTTACATCTTCAGCGCCGGTGGTGGTACAGGTTCGGGCATGGCCAGTGAATTTGGCCTTGCTCAGCAATACGCCTACATGAGCAAAACCTTTGATGCGCGCGCACAAACTGAAAATGCTGAAAATCGCGGTCACTCCTTTGTGTTCGAGCCGATTTTCACTAGCGGCATTTGCATACTGCCCAATATTTCTGATCACGGCGTGGAAATGTCGGAAGCGCTGCATATCAACGCCGGCCGTTTGCTGTGTAAGTATCTATCGGAAGAGTGGGATTTTTCCTATAACTTTGACAATGAAGACAGCAGCGAAGCCAGCGTGATGCACCGCATCCGCCCCTGGAATGCCATGATGCTAATTTCCAATGACATCATGCGCTATGCAGAAGAAACCGACGAAGGCGCCATTCAGCATATTGATGTAAATGCGATGGAGAAGTACGCCAACCAATATATTTCCCAGCAAATTTTTAACATTCTCACCGCGCAGGCAGTGACTACCGATTACGACGAGAATTATTTCCGCCGTGCGGGAATTGATATTGGTGAAACCATTCGCTTGGATGCCAACGATTTGTTTATGAGTTTGGCGGGGCCGGTTGCAGTGGCTTACGCAGAATCGGTTATCCCGAATATGATGCCGCAAGGCGTGGATAAACTGCGCGGTATAGACACCAAAAAAATTGGCGAATTGAATATCGATGATCTCTTCTACCGCTCGATTGATTTGCCACACTTTAATAAAGTCACCCAAGCGATCGAGGGAATTAGCTTGCTGCCCATAGAGTCAGCCTGCTACCGTGAGTCACTGGCGAAATATCTGCAAAAAGGCTACGACGCAGAAGAGTTAAAAGACCTGCATTTCTTCAGAAATTGTTCATCGATTGTGTCCATCATATCGCTGCCAAAAGATTACAAGTTGTCCTATATGGATTTGAATAAACTCAAATCCCATTTGAATGCGTTATTCCCCAATACCACCTTGAAACGCTATGCGTTGGTAATCGGTGCATCGGCCAATATTTCCTTGACCACACTGATTGTAAAAAGCCCCTGTTTGAGCGATGACTTTCTGACGTTGATCGTCGCTTTCATCAAGCGCTGTTTCGCCAAAGATCCCTATCGCTTTGATGAACAATTGGATGCCGCCATGTTGGAGTTTATTCGTGCGGATGAATTTGATGAAAATCTGGTGGATAAAATGCTCAACGAGCACGAAAATCCCGCGAAAATTCTCGACACCAACTGGTACGCCATCAAACCTATGTACGAGAAAAAGTATCGCGAGCTTATTAATGATGCCGATAAGTTCTGCTCCATTAACGATATTCGCCTGTCGCGCGACAGTGTGAAAAAAGCGATCAAATACCTGCGGGAAATTTACCGCCATAAAATCAGCAAAACGCGTATTGTCTCGCTTAACTCTCTGTCTGCGCCAATTACTAAAAACTAAACCGCAGCAAGCAAACCCTATCAGGGAGCCGCAAGGCTCCTTTTTTTTTGCACGTTCAAAAGCCATTAACTGCCCCCAAATCTCACTGACGTCTCACATTTTTTTTATAAATTCTTTAGTGAGCGCGAAAACTCACCTATAGTCTCGCATTCCGTCTTCCCGCCCGCCCGGATTTGGGCCCGTTTACGAGATATCTTATGGAGCATCATCAATCCCTTTTGCATGCAATTTATTATCTGCTCGCTGCCACCATCGCTGTGCCTCTATTCCGGCGTCTTGGCTTGGGTGCGATTCTGGGTTATCTGGTGGCTGGGGCGATTATCGGCCCATACGAGTTAGGATTGATTTATCAACCTGAAGCCGCGTTTCAGTTTTCCGAGTTGGGTGTGGTATTGCTCCTGTTTGTCATCGGCCTGGAATTAAATCCACAGCAATTGTGGAAGATGCGACTGGATGTAGGTGTGTTAGGCAGCGCACAAATGTTGCTTACCGCATTGATGATTACAGGGCTAATTACAGTATTTTTGGATTTGACCTGGCAACAGGGATTTATGATTGGCCTCGCACTTGCGTTGTCATCAACCGCGTTTGCAGTGCCCTTAATGGAAGAACATAAAATTATGGGGCTGCCGATTGGTCGTAAAGGTTTTTCAATCCTGCTATTACAGGATCTCGCGGTAATTCCTATTCTGTTATTGCTCGCCAGCTGGGCGCCTCCGAATAATGCAGCGCATCAGGTGCCCTGGTGGATAGGCTTGTGTACGGTGGCATTTCTGCTGTTGGCGGGAGCAAGAATATTTAATCCTTTACTGCAAGTGGTGGCCAAATACGGCAGCCGCGAAATTCTCACTGCCGCTGGGCTGTTAATCGTATTGAGCGTTGCCTACTTAATGCAAATGGTCGGCTTTTCCATGAGCATGGGCGCTTTTCTTGCCGGTATGCTGCTGGCGCAATCCAGTTTCCGCCACCAATTGGCAGCGGACATAGAACCCTTCAAGGGGCTACTACTCGGATTATTTTTTATCGCTGTCGGTATGTCGCTGAATCTACGTTTGCTATTTGCCGAGCCTTTGTTGATTTTAGTATTTGCGCTGACGTTAATGCTGATAAAAATTGCAGTAGTAGCAGTCATCCTACGAATTAGAAAATTTCCGCTGAAAGAGGGTTTGTTAATGGGAGTGATGCTCGCACAGGGTGGCGAGTTTGCCTTTGTCGTTATGGCTACGGCTGAGCAATCCGCCTTTATTCCCAAAGATATTGGCAACTATGTTGTACTGGTGGTTGGAATTTCAATGGCGCTGACCAGTCCATTGGTGATGTTGTACGAGCTGATTATTCGCAAGCGAACTATGCAGGAGAATGCGCAGCAAGAATCGCTGCAGGCGGCGAGTACGTTACAAGAATTAAACGAGCCGGATGCGCGTAAAGCGGAAGTTATTATTGCTGGTTTTGGTCGGTTCGGACAAATCATAGGGCGAATTCTTACTGCCAGTAATATTCCATTCAATGCGTTGGATAAAAATCCGGATCATATCGAGTTTCTGAAAAACTACGGTGTAAAAAGTTATTACGGTGATGCAACGCGAATCGAGTTATTGGAAGCTGCTGGTCTGCGCGATGCGAAAGTGCTGATTGTTGCATTGGTTAACATAGAAGCATCATTGGCAATCGCTAAGCTGGTTAAAACACAATTTCCCCATATCACGCTCATTGTTCGCGCACGGGACCGCGCACACGCTTATCAATTGGCCGAATTGGGTGTGGATAATCCGATTCGTGAAATTTATGAATCCAGTCTGAGTGCTGCGATGCGTACCTTAACCGAGGTTGGCTACACCGAAGGGCAGTCGCAGAACGCGATTGATATTTTCCGTGAGCACGATCAAAGCCTTCTTCATCAATCCATCGCGATTAGTAAAGATCCGAAAGAGTTGGCGACGTTGGTGAAACAGAGCAGAAAAGAATTGAAAGATTTATTCAGCAAAGATGTACAGCTTTAGCGGATTGTGTAATCGCGTGCGCAAACGAGCGGCAGCGTACCCGCTTAAGTTTTCCTTAATTATCCTTCTATAAGCTCACTATAAGTGGTATTGATGGCTAGATGCTTAGCTATCAATACGCGCACCTTTTCCCTCGTTATGTTCATGGCATTTTTCAGTTCTTCTGTTAAAAAAGGCGATGTCAGGGGGTTGGTATGTCAATAAGTATTGTTGCGCAGGTTAAGTGTAATGAGTCAGAACGTTGTCTCAATTCCACCCAGTTTTCTGTGATAGCCGGGCTGTTTTTTGTTGTCTTTTTTAATGCTGCATTTTTTCAGCATTTAGTTGATTTTGCGGTGGCTTCCGGATTACGTGGGATGGTTTTTGTTGTAAATGTTGGCTTGGTGCTTTGGTTGCTGACCGCGATTGTAATGGCACTGGTAAGCTTGCCCTACGTGGCAAAACCGATTTTGTCGCTGATGTTTATTGGTGGTGCAATCGTTGCCTATTTTATGAATGCTTATGGTGTGGTTATTCATCGCTTGATGATTCAAAACGCACTGGAGAGCGATTATTCCGAGGTGGGGGATCTGCTAAATATAAGGCTCGCATGTTATGTGGTTGCCTTAGGTGTACTTCCTTCGATGCTGCTGCTGAAAATTAACCTTAACTTTGGCAGCTTTGGTGCAGAAGTTTGGCGAAAATTGACCTTTGTAGTTGCTGCGTTTATCGGGTGCCTGATATTAATCCTTAGTATGTCGATGGATTATGCGTCGTTCTTTCGCAACCATAAAGAAATTCGGCAAATGGCAAATCCACTGAATTTTATTTATGCGGGGCTTTCCTATGCCACTACAGGTGATGGCGTTGTTGAAGTAAAACCGATCGAAGATGATGCAGTGGTTAGCGTTTTTGGAAAAGCTCAGTCAAAGCCAACCCTGTTTATTTTGGTAGTGGGGGAAACGGCGCGTGCTGATCACTTTGGAATTAATGGTTACGCGCGCGACACTACGCCGTTGATCGCAAATCAACACATTATCAATTTCCCCAAGGTTACGTCCTGTGGGACTGAAACAGCTGTATCTGTCCCTTGTATGTTTTCCAGTCTTGGCCGTAGCGGATATTCGGACTCCAAAGGAAAGTCACAAGAGGGCTTGCTGGATGTGCTCAATCACGCGGGCATTTCGGTTTTGTGGCGCGACAATAATTCAAGTTGCAAAGGTGTTTGCAATCGCGTTGCTTATGAAGAAATGCTGCATCTGCAGGTATCGGAGCTGTGTAGTGGTGCCGAGTGTTTCGATGAAATTTTGTTGCATAAGCTGGATGAAAAATTGGTTGCTGCTAAGGGCAGTAAAGTTATAGTGCTGCACCAAAAAGGCAGTCACGGCCCAGATTATTTTAAACGCTACCCGCAGGACAAAGAAATTTTTACGCCGGTTTGTAAAACCAATCAACTGCAGAGTTGTACAAATCAAGAGGTCGTAAATGCGTTCGACAATACGATTCACTACACCGATTATTTTCTAAATAAAACGATTGAATGGCTAAAGTCTAAAAGTTCAGACTACAACACCTCTTTGATTTATTTGTCTGATCATGGCGAATCTTTGGGCGAGAATGGTTTATACCTGCACGGCATGCCGTATTCGATCGCACCAAAAGAGCAGAA
>CAIOHY010000464.1 GCA_903858205.1 uncultured Cellvibrio sp. | reverse complement strand
GTCATTTCTCCGAGGCCGATCTCATCTGCACGTTCTATTTGCGCGCGCGCCGCGCCAAGAATACGTTTTTCAGCAATCTCCCCGATCTTCGCCGAAGATCCGATCAAAGCATTACCCATCCAATTTTTGTGGTCTTGCGCTGTAGATCCGCGAAGACCAACAACAATGCGCTCGCCCCCCCAGTGAGGGTCGAGCAGCACCGTAAATTTAGTGCCATCCCTCGTGAATTTAATTTCACGATAAGACTGACTAACTTCTTCCAGTGTTTTACTAACTTGTGAAATAAGCGTGTCGAAAGTACTGCGCAAATCAATGTGTCTATAAGACACAGGGGCAAATGGAACCGCCCCCTTGCCTAGTAAACTTAGCGGCCCAAGAAGGGTAGATAGAGCAACATAGAGGGGATAAGGATGCAACTGGTCGGTCTCTAATATCGCTTCGTAACACGGAAGAGCATCAACGATGCTTCTTAGCCGATCGCGAATCTCGAGCGAACAGAGTCGATCTTCCAGGCTAGAAGACAACCCAGATACCTGCTTTGCAAGGTATGTTGCTTTCTCCCGCATAATCCCCGCAAGCGCGTTGCAAGATTTCCATAATGGTGAATCGCGCGATACAAAAATTGAAGGCGGAATATACTCTCCAAACTTAAACACACCATTTTGGCGCCTTATACCTACCAGCGGGAAGCTGACGTAGCGAGCCGAAGGCACATCCCCAACCATCAACTGAAGTTTTGGGAGAAGCCTTGGTATATCAACCCTATCAGAATCACCATTATCATCGACCACGAGCTCACCAGAAACCGAATAATATCGATCGTCGCCTATTGCTACTGCAAGATAGACCTTAACATCTCCAACATCTAACTGTTCAGAAAAAGGAACAAGATCAACTTCGAGAGTTCGATCGGAGGTGGCATCGTTTGCGTCCGCAGTAAATACAACCTGACCGTCCGGCATAATTGCCTCAAGACGGTTAACACGCAATTTCCCGGCACTGAAAAGGGCGCCATCAAATTCGACCGTTCGCACCCCCCAACAGAAAGGATGGCCAGTCAGAAATTGGTAGGCAAGTAACTGCTCCTGCCGCATCGAAAGTTGCTGAAAATGCTGCGGGGCCAGCAACATTCCTTCGTGCCACTGAATCGCTGCGGAGAGCTGTTTTACGTTAATCATTTCCCTACCTTATTAGCCGAGATCAATGTGGGTTTGGTGGCTAAAATGACATTTTTTATCGCTGCGTGACCACAAATTCGTTTTCGCGCAACCGGACAATTACGCCGTCCTTGAAATTATCGATACGCGCGCGATGCTCACCTGAGGCAAGATAGTTTGCAAAAATGACGACCGCGTACGCACGTTTCCCGCTCAATTCCGTCTTACGCAAACGCACCTCTTGCCTGGGGGATAGCTCCCAGCCGAACGATTGGAATCCGCCGGGATAATTTTTTCGGATATCCTCCCTCGCTTCAAACCATTTCCTTGCCGGCAGTTCTGATATTTTCTTGAGCAGTTCTATGTCTTGAACCAGCAGTATTTCAATTTCAATCGCCGTATTGCGATTTGAACCAGCCTCGGTCACAACGGTGACCTCACCGAGTTGCACTTTCGGGATTTTGTAAACCCAACTATCGACGGTATCGAGGGTACTGCAAGCCGTAAGCATGAAAGAGCATGCGCACAAGGCCAATAAAATCAGACGATTGAATGCAGACAGTGGTTTTGGGTAGTCCATTATGCTATCGGCTTAAATGCAACACCAGAATAAAAGCGGCTTCGAATGTAACGTGCGACGCGCTCAAAAGATCCATAGTACGTTATCAAAATTGTGTTACAGAGCGCTTTCCGGAGCCTGTGATTAACAATTTAAAAAATTTCACGCCGTCGTTTATGGGGCGTTTCTTGAATAAACACCATCATATCAAAAAAATAGTGATTTTATGCAATATGTTATAAATTTAATTTAACCTAAAACATTTCATTTATCAAGTAAAGATATGATGGGAAACTCATTTTATTATCTAAAGATACGAAGCAAAACACAGCCAAAGCATTCGCAGCAGTCATTGGGCAATTTCAAACCTGCATTTTCGTCGAATGTATAGACCTGCAAACCCTTATCGATACCTACGCCAAGTTGGACGCCGCCAATCCCTAAACCACCAAAATGCAGATGACCTCCCCCCCAATGGAAGCGTTGGCGCATCGACTAAAAACGAAGGCATTACTCAGAATCTACGCTTCGCAAAAACAGCCTGTCGAATCGGTGTTAGGTATCATCAAGTCGGCGATCGGCTTTCGCCATTTCTCGAGCAGATCAGCCTTGGGCTTGCGCCCGCCACGCGGCGAGTCCTGCTCGATGCCCTTGACTCCGTCGGTAGCATAGCGTGCGCGCCAGCGACCCACTTGCCCCCGCCCCACGCCGAGCATCTCGCCAATGTCGTAATTAACGAACCCGTCCGCGGCCACCAGCACGATGCCGGCGCGCCGCGCTAATCGTACTTCCATCGTGTTCGATCGTAGTAATCTCAACAGCGCTTCCCTCTGTGCGTCGTCTAGTTCGATCGCGCTTGCCTTCCGCATAACCGCCCCCTAAATCCGTCCAATATCTATTGAAGGCGAAATTTATATTTATTTTTATTAATTGCCAAGCGCCGCACTAGCGAGCGACGTTATAACTCTCTTGCAGCAACCTCTTCAAACGCGATTCTTTTTTCAACGGTCTTAAATATTTATATTGGGTTGGGGCATCTGTTCGCGTGAGCAGATATGTTGTCACTTGATCCAAGACCCGTAGCGTTGGGAGGTCAGCGCCCTTTAGCAACTTTTCGAGTACCTCCCGTGCTTCCGTAGCTTCCGGTGTGCGCCGAGTGTACAGCACGGCAAACCCGCTAGTCTCATCCATATATTTGTCAATTGCATTTCTAATCGCTGTGCGTCGCCCCATAAGGACCGCCGTGTCCCTTGTTTCAGTCTCTGCTGTTTGACGCAGAAATTCAGCGGCCCTGGCCTCGGCCTCTTGGCGCCTCTTTATTATCATCACCATTGCTAATTCATCAGCGGCTTCTTGGTCTGCTTTTGCTTTAAGTGCCACCTTCTCTGCAGCCTCGTCGGCCACCTTCTTTGCAGCCTTTTCGGCTTCGAACTGTCGCTTTTTCTCTTGCTGCATTTGCATGTGCTTTCCCATGAAGCCTTCAAGCCTAGCGGCTCTCTGCGCAGAAAAACTTTGGTGCCTTTCAAAATTCTCACTTTCTAGCCTAGATTTTTCTGCATGAACCTTGCCCTGACTTTGAATAATCTCAAAGGGTGAAGCATCCAATTTTTCTTTTGCTAATTCTTTAATCCTTTCCATTCGCTGCGAATCATATTTTAGGAAAGTTTGAAAAAAAGAATTGTTAAAATTATATTGCTGATCTGTTGTCAATATTTCGAGCAAATCGGGGGTGGGGGCATTTGCAATAAAATAGCAAGAGAGCAGTGGGCATTCATTCATCGCCTCAATAAACCGGGTGGATCCATTACTCATACCACCAATCGCTCTTCGGGCCTTAAAAGTGTCGGCATCCACCCCTTTGAGACCAAATGAAATTGACTCATCCCCATCCAGAGCTACGCTTTTCCATTTACCTAGAATCGTATTTGCGTTTTCTACCTGATAATAACATTTACCAAATTCGATAACTCCCTGGATAAGATGCGCCACAGCTGTCGCCGCACCAACAACCGCGCCCGCCGTATGCGTCGGGTCAAAACCAGCCGCTAGTTTTAAAGCATTTTCGCCCGCTTCTTGAGTGGCCTTTGCAAAATCGTGACTAATCAGGCTCTCAATCTGTGCAACTGCGTCAGCCGCCATGCCGGTAGCAACTGTGTTCGTTTCTCGAATCATCTTGCAATAATGTTCATTCTTATGGGCATCGTACATCGACTTGACTGACATGGCCAGATTACCTGCAGCAGCTATCGTATTCAGAACCGGTATAACACTTATGACCGCATCAAAATTCGCCGGTCCTAAAGCTATTTTGGCCTGTTGCATCATTCCTTGAAAGACGTGATCCATCGAAACGTCTAAGACTGCGGCAATATGTTTTTGGAATTCTGACGTGGTGTCTGGGGCCGGGGCTGAAGCCGCCACAATGTGTAAAGCTTGCGCCGCTTCTACAGATGCAGAGTATGCCGACCGAGCGTCATTTCCCGCCATAGCGATCTCGGCCAGATTTTCGCGTACGCCTTCCGCTAATCGTTCCTTTGCGGTTCCCCGCCCCGTTTCCCCGAGAAAGCGATTTTCCTCTGCCGCTTGTTTTAGTTGTCCGCTTAACGTATTGGATGATTCTGTTTTCGTATCTCCCAACCACTTCTGGATCTTTTCCTTATATATTAGGAAGTTTCCTTTTTTTAGCTGGATTGTGGCATAGGCCAGTGATGTTCTTAAACGTAGTGCCCTTTCAAACGCGTAATTTACGCAAATTTTTTCTTCTTCGCGCGTAAGTGGAGAGTTGTTAGTTTGAAAAAAATTAATGAGTGAAGTCATAATTCCAAATTGCTTATCACGGTCGGTTACGTTGTACCCCCCTAAATGAGTCCAACTATCCTTATTCATTTCTTTTTTTTGCATGTAAACTTCAAAAGCGTTTTTAAGAGCATTGTATTCGATGGCTATCGACATCCCGGCCGTATCTTTGCGCTCTCTAGCTTCCGCGTATCTTTTAAATGCGCCGTCTAACGCATTAAATTCAGTACTACCGCGGGAAAAAATTCCGCGTTGATCAGAAGCAAATGTTTTCCATTGATCATAGGTTGGGAAATCAGGCACTGAAAACACCTCCGGGTTATTTAATAGCGTGATATTGAGTTGACTCATCAATTAAATTCTAAATTTAATTTTTAGTCAAATTCCAGTTTGTTCAAATAGAGCATCAACCTGATGGAGGCAGCATATTCCCAACCGAATATATTTCCGACGCATGCTGTTTGAATCAATTATTTCCGCACAGGGTGATTGATTACCCCACGCATAAAAGGCGTTGGCGCGATTGCCGTGCATCGAAAAGCAGCGGGTGCCTCTGGACAAACTCAGCGTTGGCCGGCTCATTTCCCACACCTCAAGACCAAGACGTTATTGTGTCCGCGACGCGTCCGAGTGCCGATTCAAGCGCACCTGCGCCTCGCCCACCATTGCGCTTATACAACGCCCCCCACGCCGGCTCCGATGAGGAAAGATCAACCGCAACAACCAAGGCAAAAGCAACACCGGGACAGCGCCGTCCAGCCAGGAATGAAGTCGAATGCCCAGCTTAAACTCCGCAGCCTTCTGCCTTGACTACGAGATTCACCTTACCGGTCACATTGTCACCTGCCGCTGCCTTAGCTTCACGTCGTAGCGATACAGCCAGACAAGGGGTTAACTTACCAACAACCCAGCGCCCTCCGTGATATTCACGCTGCTAAAGTCACATTCTTTGCAATCTCAATGGCTTTGGCCGTGACTGCTGAAAAAACGTTGTCCATGACCAGTTCCCAGCTTGGCTTTTTAGGTCGCGTTCGTGTGTGCTTGTACGCTGCCACACACCATCAACGCTAAAGCTGCAGTGCCACACTGCCACACTGCACTTCGCTCACGGCGATAGACGAAGAGTTGTCGTTCTATGATTATGTATGCCGTGATTTTTGCGGCAGTCACAATTTTCCCGCCAAAACAACAGCATACTACCGCGAGAAAAAACGGACAAACGGTGTGTATTACATGAAAAAGCCGCCCTCGGCGGCTAAGTCTGTGACACCAATATGAAATTGGTAGGCGGTGCGAGATTCGAACTCGCGACCAACGGATTAAAAGAGCAATACTCTCTTTTTATGGTTTTATAATCAATATGTTATAAATTGTGTGTAGCAAAGTGTGTAATGATAAACGCATTTATTTGGTTTTTAAACAGCAGTTTTAAAAGATTATGT
>CAIOHY010000463.1 GCA_903858205.1 uncultured Cellvibrio sp. | reverse complement strand
TTTGCTTCCTTCAGATCCCACCTCACGGTGGACACCCTTGCATAGGCTAGTGCTTCCTCCTCGACGAGGCGCACAGAGGACTTTCACCTCCTAGATTGTCGCCATGCTCGGCGCACCAAACGTAAGGGCGCAATTTATTGCGCCCTGTTATTTATTGCACCCTATTCAAAAACGTGACAAATCAGGCGCGCGTTTTTCAAAAAAAGCTGTGACGGATTCTTTGCACTCGTCCGATACCAAACCTGCAGCAAAACCTGAAAATTCTGCGCGCAAACAGGCCTCGACAGGCGCATTGGTTGCCGCACGCAGCAAGGCTTTAGTACGACGAACAGCGCCGGGCGGCTGCAGGGCCAAGCGCGAAATTTTCGCGCGCGAATATTCAGTCAATTCATCCCAGGGAACAGCTTTGGTCACTAAACCCAAGGCCGCTGCATCGGCACCTGAAAAAGGTTCGCCCAATAAAAATAATTCTGCCGCTTTTTGCTGCCCAACCAAACGCGGCACTAAATAACTACTCGCGTACTCCGGGCACAAACCCAAATTCACAAATGGCAACTGTAAGCGGGCATCATCAGCCGCGTAAACCAGATCGCAATGCAACAGCAGCGTGGTACCAATCCCTACCGCATAGCCGCGCACTACCGCAACAACCGGTTTACTGCAGTGGCGCAAAGCCTCCATAAAACGCACAACAGGGTGATTATCGTGAATTTCCGGCTCATTCATAAAATCCATCAGGTCGTTGCCACTGGTAAAAAACTCATCGGTGCCGGTCAACACCAGCACGCGCACCTCGTTGCCCTCGTCTGCCTCTTTAATTAAATCGGCTAGCGCGCCATACATGGCGAGGGTCAACGCATTTTTGCGCTCAGGTCGATTAAAACTCAGGGTGAGCACTCGGCTGTCGAGCTGAGCAAGAATCTGGGGAATCGGGCTACTTATCATTATTGGATCCTCCTTGGAGGGGCTGTGAAATGAAGGTGACCGAGTGAGTATAGACAACCCCATAAAAGATGGCATCGCCCACCCTCGGCAGGTACAATTCGCCACCTTTCGTATTTAGCTACAGCGACCGAATTTACCCTATGAATATCCGCGAATTACTGAACCAAAAAGTCCTCAATGCCATGGCCGCCGTAGGTGTGCCTTCCGACCTGCCCGCCCTGATTGCCCCAAGTAAAAAAGCCGGTTTTGGCGACTACCAAGCCAACTGCGCCATGGGCGCCGCCAAAGCCATGGGTACTAACCCGCGCGAACTGGCCACCAAAATTGTCGCCGCGCTCGATTTGGAAGGTATCGCGGAGAAAATCGAAATCGCCGGCCCCGGTTTTATCAACATCGACCTCAAACCCGAATGGCTGGGTGAGCAAATCGCCAAAGCGCAGCGCGATGCACGTCTTCAGGTTGAGCAAGTTTCTAGCCCACAAAATGTGGTTATCGACTACTCCGGCCCAAACCTCGCCAAAGAAATGCACGTCGGCCATTTGCGCTCCACTATCATTGGTGACTCACTCGCTCGCCTGCTGGAATTTCAGGGGCACAATGTTATTCGCCAAAACCACGTAGGCGATTGGGGCACACAATTCGGAATGTTGATTGCCGAATTGGAAGAACAATTGGGAGCCAAAGGTGACGAAGCCATGGCACTCAAAGACTTGGAAGTGTTTTACCAACAAGCCAAAAAACATTTTGATGACGACGAAGCCTTTGCCAATAAAGCGCGCGAATATGTAGTGCGTTTGCAAAGTGGCGATGCGCAAATGTTAAAACTTTGGGAACAATTTAAAACCAGTTCCCTGCACCACAGCACTGAGATTTACCAACAGCTCAACGTCACACTGAAAGACACTGATGTTCGCGGAGAAAGTTTTTACAACAACGATCTCGCGCCCGTTGTAAAAGAGTTGCAAAACCAAGGCCTCGCAGTAGAAAGCGACGGTGCACAGGTTGTGTTCCTGCAAGAACTCGCTGACAAAGAAGGCAATCCATCGCCGATGATTATCCAAAAACAAGGCGGTGGATTTTTGTATGCAACAACCGATTTGGCTGCACTGCGCTATCGCGTGAACACACTGAAAGCCAATCGTATTATGTATTTTATCGATGCACGCCAATCGCTACATATGCAACAAGTATTTACCCTTTCTCGTAACGCAAAATTTGTGGATGAGTCCGTAAGTCTTGAGCACTTGGCTTTCGGCACCATGATGGGCAGCGATGGAAAACCCTTCAAAACCCGCACCGGTGGCACCGTTAAACTGGCCGAATTGTTAACCGAAGCCGTTGAACGCGCAGGCGCATTAGTAAGCGAAAAAAATCCCGACTTACCTTCAGACGAAATCGCGGAAATTTCACGCAAGGTAGGTATTGGCTCAGTGAAATACGCCGACTTGTGTAAAACCCGCACCAATGACTACATCTTCAGCTGGGAATCCATGCTCAGCTTTGAAGGCAACACCGCACCTTATCTGCAATACGCATTTACTCGCGTACAAAGTATTTTCCGCAAAGCGGGAGTAACTCCTGAATCTCTCACCAATGCGATTATCATCGGCACCGAACAGGAAAAAACGCTGGCGATTAAATTGCTGCAATTCAGTGAAGTATTGGATCAAGTTGCCCGCGAAGCCATGCCGCATTTGCTGTGTACGTATCTGTATGAAATCGCCAGCTTATACATGACTTTCTACGAAGCTTGCCCAATTTTAAAAGATGGCATAGAAGCTGACGTGCGTGATAGCCGTTTGCGTTTATGCCATTTGGTGGCGAGAACTATTCAGCAAGGGTTGGAGTTGTTGGGTATTGAGGTAATGGAGCGGATGTAGTTTACACGCCCCGAAAGCTAGTTGATCCATTAAAAAAGCCCAGCAAAAACTGGGCTTTTTTAATGGACATCCGTATTTGCAGAGGTAAAAATTAAACTACTGGGTGCCGGTGATCGGTTAATTCGCACAGGCTTATTGGGAAAACCGGATATCGTTACTTCGGAATAAACATGAAAACCACTTTATTCAACTGTCGTGTGTTAGTGATCTCACTCGTGTTCATAGTGTTCGGGTGCAGCACAATCCACACTGAAAAGCACATTATCACTGGGCTCGTCGTCGAAAAAAACCCTCTCAGTAATGCGCACATCTCGCTCATCGACGCAGCCGGAAATGAATTCAATACCACAACCGATGCGCAGGGAATCTACCGTATACCAGCGAGAGCAATTGCAACGCCATTTCTTGTTTCAGTTGTTGCTGAAGGCGTAGAGGCCGATTGCATCAGTAATTCCACACGTCGCCCTCTCTGCATGGCAGCGCTCGTGGACGAACAATTATCAGGAAACACCGTGATCGCAAATATCAATCCACTCACAGATCGCATCGTTTCGGATGTCGCCATCGGAAAGGGATATATCGGCCCACAGCAGTGGGTGAACAGCAAAAAAATTGGCGTGCTCGACAAAGCCCAAGTACAGGCAGCAAAAAATGAATTGCGCAAAGGATTTAACAGCGCCTTGCAACAATTAACTATCAAGCACGCCGGAAATTTTGACCCTGCTACCTACCCTATTCAGGAAAACAATCAATTAATCGAATTGTTTTCACTGATTCATCACAACCGCAATTATGACAACAATACCGGCGAAACAGGCCACACTACCTTGACCGACATCGGCTTTCGTCCCATTGTCGGGCTACTGCCGAAAGGTGCATATGAATCTTTTGACTTGCGGCGCGCACAAAACGATTTACTTCAGATCAACAGTGCACAGCGCCGCATTTTTATTGTGGGCGACTCAACCTCAGCCGTTTATGAACAACTCCGTTTTCCTCGCATGGGTTGGGCGCAGGCATTTGCAATGCGATTTAAATCCGATAGTCGCATCAAGATTATTGTAGGTTCGCGTGCCGGTCGCAGCTCAAGGGATTTTTATAATGGCCGCTGGTTTGCACAAATGGAATCGATGATTCAAGTGGGGGATTATGTGTTTATCAATCACGGCCACAACGATCAAAATTGTGATTCCAGCAAGCCCGTGCGCGGTGCGGCAGATGTTAAGAATCTCTGCACTTATCCAAATAATAGCGAAGGCCAACCACAATACCCAAACGAGCAACATGAACTCTCGTTTCAAACGTCACTGGAACGTTACATTAAAATTGCCCGCGAGCGCGGCGCGATACCAGTTTTGTTCACACCCACTACACGCATTAAAAATATAGAAGGACAACAGGCTACTCCTGTTGTGCACAATCACTTCACCAAACAAAACGCCAATAATGGCTATTTGTTTGTTGGCGACTATACACAGACCATTAAAGACACAGCTACCGCCAATGCAGTACCGTTAATTGATTTAGAAACGGCGACCATTGAATTTGCAAATAGTCTGACAGCGGACGGATGGAAAAATTATTGGTTGGTTGTTGACCCCGGTATCAACCGCTTTTATGCCAATGGTGCACCGGGCAGCACACAATCACCGGATGGAACCCACTTCCAAAAAAAGGGAGCAGACGCGATAGCCGAGCTAGTCGCCAGAGAAATTAAAACGAATGATGAATTAAAAGAGTTGAGTAATTACTTGCAATAATTACTGACGAGTTAAGAGTGCGTCTACTTTTTGTAAGTGATCAATCAAGGGCGCGCACGGCAAGTTAAGCACAGAAAAATACTGCTCCGCCATAGGCGCGATACCACAATTGGAAGGCAACTGCATTTTTTGCTCAATCATAAAATACATGCGCGGCAAAAAAATAAATTGGAGCCATTGCGGGAAGGTCATGGTATCTACCGCAAAGGGCTGCTCGCTCATTAAGGCTTCGTCGGAAATCATTTCATCATCCCAGAGCTGTAAATAGCGCAACTCTTTTTCGATATCGATTAGAAGCTCAGCGATGGCGATGTAAATGTTGTTCATTGGTTTTCCGAGATTGTCACGAACCGCAACATGAATTATTTATGAATAATTTGGGTAAACGGCGGTAATGAATTTAAGATTGCTTTGCCGTAACGTTTGGTAATAATTCGGCGATCCAATAAGCTGATTTTCCCGGTATCCGTTTCTGTGCGCAGCAAACGGCCACACGCCTGAATTAACTTTAGCGATGCATCAGGCACAGTAATTTCCATAAAGGCATTACCACCGCGCGCTTCAATCCATTCAGATAATGCCGCCTCAATAGGATCATCAGGCACGGCAAAAGGTAACTTGGCGATAATCACATGCGTGCAATAATTCCCCGGCAAATCCACTCCTTCAGAAAAACTGGCCAAACCAAACAACACGCTGCCCTGCCCTTCATCGACACGTTTTTTGTGTTGAACCAACATTTCCTGTTTAGAGCTATCGCCCTGCAATAAAATAATATCGCGCAGGTCTTCCGGCATATCTTCAAACACATCGAGCATTTGTTTGCGCGATGAAAAGAGCACCAACGTCCCCTCATCCGGGTCAATTAGATTCGGTAAGTCATCGATAATCGCGAGGGTATGCACATCGGCATTGGTTGCTTCAACAGTCGCCGCAGGAATTTCCAACGTCGCCTGCTGAAAATTAAACGGGCTGGGCACAACTTGATAGTGCGCATCATTCGGTGTGCCGGCACGCATTTGAAAACGGTGAAAATTCCCCAATGCGGTTAAGGTCGCGGAAGTAATTACTGCACCGCAGGCTTTTTCCCA
>CAIOHY010000462.1 GCA_903858205.1 uncultured Cellvibrio sp. | reverse complement strand
GTCGATTTTTTTACTTAAGGTCCAGGCCGATTTACCCTCCTGCCGTACCACCCGCTCATAACTAATTAATTTACGCCGGAAACCCAGCCAAAAAATTAATGCAATCAGTGATGAACGCGACTCCTCAAGCTTAAGCAGTTCCTGACGAAATAAATCATTACAGCCAAATACATCCACACCACCGGCAGGCATGTCCTTAACAACCAGTTTTTTATAGAGACTCCAAAATACTCCGGATGCTATTCTGGATAAAAACGGGTCATTCCTGCCACTGCGGGTGCCAATAGTGACATCGCACTCATCTGCCTTCAATGCCTTGAAAAACTCGACCAACAATTCCGGCGGCTCTTGCAGATCCGCCGCCATCACGCCAAAGTACTGACCAGTCGCCGCAGCCAAGCCGGTGCGTATCGCCGGGAATGAGCCGAAATTACGCGCATGTGCAATCAGTTGTGTAGGCATTTCAATATCAGCCAGGCGCGCCTTTAATATTTCAAAGGATTTGTCCGGGCTGCCATCCACCACAAATACCACTTCTAGCTGTTTACCTAATGCCCCACTCATCTCAGTCAAGGCAGCGATAAGCCGAGGAATAGACTCCTCGTTTTTGTAGACAGGAATAATGACAGAATAAATTACGGCGCCCATGAGTTTACCGCCTCTGCAACTTCGCTAACTTGCGCATCGGTCAATTCCGGATAACACGGCAAGGTGAGAATAGTAGCTGCTAATTTTTCGGTAGTAGGCAATTTGACATGTGAAAACTGGTCACCAAATACTGGTTGTTTGTAATCAGGAATCGGGTAGTGCACTTCACTCGCAATCTGGTTTGCTTTTAAATGCGCACGCAGACTTTCAGGCTTACTCGTTTCAATAACATAAAGATGTGCAACGTAATCTTCGCCGCTAAACGCAGGTAATTGAACGGCGGGGTTTTTTATTACCGCCGCATAACGCAAGGCAATTGCACGACGGCGCTCATTCCAGCCATCCAGCAGTGGTAGAAATTCGCCCAGTATCGCTGCCTGCATTTCATCGAGACGACTGTTGCGTGAGTTGCCCAAGGTAACCTGATACTTGGACGACCAACCATACTGGCGCAAACGTGCAACCGTCTCCGCTAATTGCAAATTATTTGTCGCGATAGCACCGCCATCACCCAGCGCACCTAAATTTTTGGTGGGATAAAAACTGAAACACGCAATATCACCAAATGAGCCTACCGTTTTTCCATCCACTTTTGCTCCATGGGCTTGAGCGCAGTCTTCAATCAGAGGGATTTTATGATGCGCACAACGTGCAGCAATGGCTTTTATGTCGGGTGCGGCACGCCCATATAAATGCGTTACCACAATGGCTTTGACGCCCGCCTCCAGCGCGCGCTCACACTCTTGCAAAGTCGTCGTGCGTGACGCTGAATCAACATCAATAAAAAACGGCTGCGCACCTATAGCGATCAGCGCAGTAGTGGTATACATACCCGCATTGGCAACCGTTGCAACCAAATCACCTTTGTCTATACCCGTAGCGCGCAATGCGAGTTCAAGCGCATCAGTTCCATTCGCCAGCGAAACGGATTTAGCAACGCCAATATACTGTGCAAATTGTGTTTCAAATACGCTTACTTCGGGGCCCAATACAAACCAGCCACGATCGAGAACTCTGGCAATAGCAGCATCCGTTAAATCACGAAGTTTTTCAGAGTGGAGTTTTAAATCATTTATGAGGAGCATTTTTTATCTCGGAATAGGAATGTCACAGTAAGAAGGTAGCGCGGCCTTAGCTGGGGATTGAACTTTGATCCATTGCAAATAGAGCTGCCTTTATCAGAACAGGATATTACTTACCGATATAGGTAAGTAATATTCCCAGCTCACGCTGATCAGCACTTATGCCCGCCAGCAGCGGCGATGTGATTTGATCAACCTGCAAAGTAACAATTTGCCTTCTGATACTCATTTGATCCAACCGCAAAGAGAATTCTTTTCCTGGCTCCAGCATAATTTCATTGTAACTATCGCCATAGGTAATGCTGAGCTTGCGCCCGCTAAAACTCTCTGGGAGGTACCCTTTGAGGGTGACAATACCACTACATTTACTCAGCGCAATTCTTCCCTGCTTACCCATCCAACGCGCATCATTTTCTTCGGGAGAATGCCAGTCGCCACTGTAGTCGGCATCTTTTAATGTGCAGTGCGGTTTATCATGCCTTAGCACGCCAATCTCATAACGCTGCGCGAACTCAACAGCCCGCTTGGCCACAGGGTAAGGTGACTGCAATAAGCGCGCATCATCTTCACTTTGCACACCCTTGCGATACACAGAAGCCATGGCCTCCAAAGTCGCTGTGCGATAGGGCAAAGTCTTTAACTCGACAACCCAAGTGGCGATGTAACCTGCAGCAGCGACGATCAACAGAATAGCCATCACTATTTTCAGCGGCAGCAATAGCACAAGCGGCGATAAAAACCGGGATCGCGGTTCGCTATCCGGGGTGCGTGCATTCGTTATAAAAATGATGGCCAAGGGTGCCAGAAGTAACCACACATAATCGACAAAGTAGCGGGATGCACCGGTATTAGTAAACTCAACCCCGCCTCTGGCAAGCGTTACTCCAGCAAGAACTGTCACCGCGAATATCAGAAGACCAGATAAAAAAATCTTCGCCGGAGATTGTTGAACCAGAGTGATTAGCACTGTGAAGAAGCCCACTATCAACAGCACTGCACCCAGCACTATGGGTACACTTAGAGGAAGGCCCAACCTGGCGATCGCTTCATTGCCAATAAATACCGTGCCAGCACCGTAAAAAAAACCACTAATCAGATTGGCAAGAGAAAAAGTGTTCGTACCTGCCGGAGATACATTGGAAAAAACACTTCCACCGCTATAGGTGTAGATGATTTGCGCGAAAAACATTAGCGCAAATACGATCGCTGTTTTTTTTCTGGTATCAGGATAATGCAACGCCGTAGCGAACAATATAAAAAAAGCCGCAGCCAGAAATGGATAGGACCATCCATAGGTAGCAACGAGAATAAGCGATCCGCCGCAGACTCCAGAGAAAATTGCCCAGGCAAACGATTTTTGCCAGGTTCTGTTAATGGCTAACTGATAGAGGAAAATAACTATCAGTAAATTTTTCACCAGCTGGGCAAAACCTAAACTCAGTGTCCACAACTCAAACCCAGCCGGACTTGCGATAATGAATGCCGATGCCAAACAGATAAGGAACGCAATTCGAACCTGCCCACCTGTTTTCCTGACATCATCTTGTGGAGACAAAAATGCCTTTAGCCAATAGAAGAAAATCGCAGTAACAACAAATCCGGTTAGGACTGTTGACACCCTCGCATCTGCCCCCCACAAGCCCCACTCTAACGATGTTATCGCAGGATATAAAAACCCCCGATGTTCGCCTGCACCATACACACGAAGCCACGAAATTTCGCCGTTAATAATTCTATCGATCTGCGCAAAAAACAGCATGGTATCCATGTACGGAACCTGCGGCGATGCTAGCGCGACATAAACCTGAAACACAACCAAACACACTGCCATGGAAAAAAGCATGGTGCGGTTATTAGCTATCTGCTTAATCAACTCTTCGAACTCCTGTAAGAACAAACACGGCACATTCGCTATTCATGTCGCGGAAACATCGCCGCTTCGACCAAGCCGCAAATGATATGAGCAATCGCAATATGGCCTTCTTGAATTTTTGGTGTTTCTGTTGAAGGCATGCGCAAGGTGATGTCACAAATATCAGTCATTTTTCCACCGGCCATACCGGTCAATCCAATAGTCTTTAATTTTAATTTTTCCGCTTCCTCAAAAGCCGCAATAATATTTGCGGAATTGCCTGAGGTTGATATTCCAATAAAAACATCCCCCTCTCGTCCTAGGGCTTGAACTTGTCGTGAAAACAACCGTTCATAACCGCAGTCATTTCCGATAGCGGTCAATATGGACGTATCCGTAGTCAATGCAATCGCAGCCAGACCGGGGCGATCGTAGTGAAAGCGATTTACCAATTCTCCAGCAATATGCTGTGCATCGGCCGCAGATCCGCCATTACCGGCAATTAATACCTTGCCGCCATTGCGCAGGGTGTTAACAATGGTTTCCACGCATTCGACAACCTGATTCAGTAGTACCTTATCTGCTTGAATATCGGCAACGAGTGTTGCTAATTTTGATAGCTCTTTTTCAATGAAATAAATCATGTAGTTCTCCAAGGCGATTTGCATGCAGACACTGAATAAATCGGATTTTATTTCTATTTCATTTA
The DNA here is from genome assembly GCA_903858205.1 of uncultured Cellvibrio sp. Classification (GTDB taxonomy): domain Bacteria; phylum Pseudomonadota; class Gammaproteobacteria; order Pseudomonadales; family Cellvibrionaceae; genus Cellvibrio. The sequence goes on along the minus strand of CAIOHY010000462.1, from coordinate 620 downwards.
ACAGTCATAAATGCATTTGCCAGGGTAGCTGTCATCGCCGGAAGTGAATAACGACTCGCGACATAAGCGTTACCTGCATTTGCATAGGTAGACCAAAGCTCGTCACTATCCAATACAGAACACACCGCAGTCGCAAATTGTTGTGATTCCGATGTAACCGGAACTAATTTCTCTGCTCCATCCAAACCCTGCATCCCCACTTCGGTAGTGATTAAAGGCACACCGTAGGCCATGGCTTCTACTACTTTGTTTTTTACGCCCGCACCAAAACGCAAAGGTACTACTGCAACACGAGCCGTCGCGTAATGTTCTGCCAAGGCTTCATCGGTCACATAGCCAGTCACTATAATGGAATCGGATTTGAGCTTTAACACCTGCTCGGTCGGTTTTGAGCCGATGAGATACAACACCGCATCTGGCTGATGCATTTTAATCAGCGGGAAAACTTCTTTTACAAACCACAGCGCCGCATCGGTATTTGGCGGATGCCCAAATCCGGCGACGAAAATAATTTTGTTGCTTTGTACTGGATCGCGCTGTGAAAACTTATCCAATTGTTCATAAACATAAGGGCAAACGCAACCAGCATTAACAGCAGGCGAAATTTTCTTAACAGTCTG
>CAIOHY010000461.1 GCA_903858205.1 uncultured Cellvibrio sp. | reverse complement strand
TTACCACTTCAATCTGATTGGCTTTAGTAGCCCATTGATAGAAGTAACAACTGCTGCGGCCTGTACAAGCCATCTCAATCTGCATCTGCGCGTAATAGTGCGGCAGTTCAGATATCCCTAAAAAATGGTCAGCAGCTGTAGCATCACGCTTTCCAAATGGACACTTAACTTCGATAACGCTGTCATCTTCAACAAACCCATCTGGGGTGGCTCCTAGCCAATCATATTCTGGATGGATAAAGAACTTTTCGTTCTTTATAACTTCAAAACCAGATTCCATAACAAAATCAAAAATAGCGCCGTCTTCATTGAAGTTGCCGTACTCGGTAGCCACGTTGCCCTCAAACTCTCTGGGGGCACCGTGATAATCTCTAACCATGTCACGCATGACATCATCAGCGCTTTTGTATTTATTGACGCCAAGTATAGCCCCAACAACGCTGCCGGTAATCCTTCCTTTTCTCTTAGGTGACAACATACTCATCATTCCAAATAATTTGCCATCCCTGGCACGTTGTTAAATAAAATTAGAACGGAACGTCGCCTAACTCAATTTCTAATTTCTTCGCCTTCGCAGGTGCTGGTGCTGGTGCTGGAGAAGTTGCATTTTTGGGTGCCACTGCGGAGACCCAATTACCCTTCTTGCCTTCGATATCCCACACCGCTAAGCGCAGAATCATCGGCTTATTAACAAGCGCCTTGGTCAACGATTCACCGGTGGGTTCATCATCGCTTGCCATCAACAAACCACCAGCGTTTGCATCAATGGCCGCAAGCATGCGCTTAGCCTTTTCAGCAATTTTTTGATCATCGCTAAAAACCTTTACCTTCTGAAACAGCTTTCGGTTTTTGTACTCAACCGGTGCAAGCACCGACCAGCGCAAAGAGATGTAATCATCCCCTTGATAGTTGTCAATCTTCGCCTCATCGCACGATGCCAGCACCTGCGTGCCGTCCGGAATCGGATCAAAGTTGCCGCCACCTGATTCAAACGATCCTGTTACTTTTTCTTTTATATTAAAAAAACTCATTTAATTTCTCCCAGTGATGGTATGAACTTGATTAGCGGATTGGATCCTTGCGCCACGACTAGCGGCTCAGTGATCCCATAGCGGTTCTTGCTGACGTTTGATGCAGTGGCGTGACATACCAGCACTCGCGTGCCATCGCTGATAGCCTTCTTGCGCTCGCCCTCCCCGCTGGTAAAGGTCTCCAGCTTGAGAAATCCAACCACGTCGCTGTCGTCCACATACGGCGCAACAGACTTCTTGCCCAGTCGCAGTGAGTAGCGTGTGTAGGCATCCTCGTCCGGCAGCTCTATTGTCTCAGTCTCGGCGTGGGCTACAAACACAATGTGCATTCCACGGCGCTCGTTCAGAACGCCGGCAGCTTTGCGCACGCGCTGGTGCATAGTGGCCACAGCGCCTAGCCCTGCACCATAGCCGCCTAACGCCTGGTTAATGCTGCGCGGTTTCTTGGGGTCGGTATCTACCACGTGCGCGATGAACAGCCGCTCTAACGCTGTCACGCTGTCGATGATCAATGTCTCGTACCCATGATCCTCTTGCACAAGAGCCATCATCTGCTCCCAAAGGTCATCGACCTTGTGGATCAGGGGGAATGCGCTTGGGCGAATGCCCTCTGGAATTGCCTGTAATCCGTCTTCTGCGCGGATCACAATCGGTTTGGGGAAGGTAGCAGCTAGTGTGGTTTTACCTAAGCCGCTGTCGCCACAGATAGTGGCAATGACTGGTCGATCTTTGGGACGTTCAATCCCGTTTAATGCGCTCATGTGAGCCTCCGGTGTGTGTGGCTGGATGCCACGTTTCTCTTTCTGAAGTTGCAATATAATCCAGCCAGATGTAGCATGTCAACCTTCGAATGTAAAAAACACTCACTTGGGATATAACATGCGGACATTACAGCAAATAAGAGAGGCACTAAAGGATAGGCGACTCTCGGTTGTTTCTGATGCCACGGGGCTGCACTACAACACCCTGCGGCAGCTCAGAGACGACGAGGATCACAGCCCATCCTACGACACTGTGCGCAAGCTCGACGACTATCTAGAGGCGCGAGAAAATGCTGCTCTATAACCAGTTTATTGAGTCCGGCTATCGAATATTCGGACTCCAC
>CAIOHY010000460.1 GCA_903858205.1 uncultured Cellvibrio sp. | reverse complement strand
CACCGCGACCCGTTTATTACAAGAGCAGCGGCTGTTTGATAAAGTCGCCTGCCGATTCGATGTGATAGCATTGGATCAAACCGGTACTGCGCCCCCCATTCAATGGATTCAAAATGCATTCGGGGCTTGATCAGCAATCGCCCCTTGCACTGATCGAATCTGCTCGGAATCCGCACCGCCACACACAATATCATCACAAGTAGAATTGCTATGGATCAACGCGTTATCACTCTGTTTCATGAAAGTATCGAAGCAAAAATGCATGCGGGTGAAGAACTTGCGCCACTGATCGCACAAGCAAGCAAACTGATTGTCCACGCATTACTGAGCGAGAAAAAAATCCTCACGTGCGGCAATGGCATTTCAGCCGCACAAGCGCAAATTTTTACCGCAAGCTTAATCAATCGCTTTGAACAGGAACGCCCGAGTTTGCCGTCATTTAATCTGGGCGCTGATTTCACCACCCAAACCGCGATTGGTAGCGACTACAGTTTTAACGATATCTACGCTAAACAAATTCGCTCGCTCGGCCAACCGGGCGACGTTTTGTTACTCCTCACCAGCACCGGTAAAGCGAGCAATTTATTGCAGGCGATTAGCGCCGCACATGATAAGGAAATGCAAGTCATTGCTCTCACCGCAGGCGATGGCGGTGATGTTGCAGCTCTGCTCGACCGCCGCGACTTGGAACTTCGCGTACCTTCCGTGGCCAAACCCCGTATCCATGAGGTACATCTGCTCAGCATTTTTTGCCTGTGCGATTTAATCGATCAGCAATTGTTTGGAGGCTTTTAAATGTTTATTGCCCACACGCTCACCCCCAGTCTTATTCGCACGGGCAAAGTGTTGGCAATTGCGGTCACATCCTTAATATTGCTTAGCAGCTGCGCCAAAATTATCAGTGTTACCACGAGCGAACCGATCCAGATCAGCACCAACAAACGCACGCTCGGCACTAAAATCAATGATCAACAATTGGAAACTATCGCACGCGTCAACCTCAATAAAGCGAGCAAACAACTTGACGATGCACACATCAATATCGATAGCTTTAATGGTCTGGTGCTTTTAACGGGTCAGGTACCGAACGAACAACTCCGCAACCTCGCGGGCGATACCGTCGGAAAAATCAATTCGGTTCGGCAAGTGCATAACGAGCTGGCTCTTGGTAGCCCCACTGGATTTCAAGCGCGCAGTAAAGACAGCTGGATTACCACCAAAATAAAAACCAAGCTGGTCGCCAGCAGCATTCAAAGCCGCCGGATTTTGATTATCACCGAAGCACAAACCGTATTTTTAATGGGATTGGTCTCGCGTTACGAAGCTGATCGCATCACTAACGTTGCCAAAAATACTGACGGCGTAAAACAAGTCGTTAAGGTGTTTGAGTACGTTGATTAGGCGCCATTTTTACCGCAACACCTTTCATCCCTCCACTGCTGACGATTGTCACCCAGCCAAGCTCGCCTCTGGCATTCTCTGCACATCCTGCTAGTATCATGCGCGCGCCAGATTTATTTCATTCATCATGCAAAGGAAACACCCATGATCTCTACCATCATTTTTCTTGTGATTATTGCCGCACTGGTGTTTTACGTGATCGGGATTTACAACCAGTTGGTCGCGCTGAAAAATCGTTTTGAAAATGCGTTCTCGCAAATTGAAGTGCAGTTAAAACGCCGCTATGACTTGATCCCTAATCTGGTTGAAACCGCTAAGGGCTATATCAAACATGAGCGCGAAACATTGGAAGCGGTCATCAATGCGCGCAATCAAGCGATGAATGGTTTACAAGCTGCCGCTGCAAATCCCGGTAGTGCGGTCGCCATGAGTGATCTCGCGGGAGCAGAAAGTTTACTGACCAGTGCGATGGGGCGTTTGAATGTTGTGATGGAAGCTTACCCCGATTTAAAAGCATCGCAAAATATGATGCAGGTTTCCGAAGAGCTGACCAGTACCGAAAACAAAGTCGCTTTCGCACGGCAGGCGTTTAACGATGCGGTTACTTCCTACAACACTTACAAACAAAGTTTTCCTCCCGTCGTGTTTGCCAAAAGTTTTGGCCATATCGATGACGCCAGTTTGTTGGTGTTTGCTGACAGCGCTGAGATTCAAGCAGCACCCAAAGTACAGTTTTAACAACGCATGATTGAAAGTCTTCCTTCTATATATAGAAGGAAGACTTTTGTATTGGTATCTACCGCCAAATCTTCCTTCTATATATAGAGTCATTATTCACTTTTCATTGACAGGTTGCGCGCATGAATTTCTTTGAACATCAGGATCGCGCAAGGCGCAACACCAATCATCTGATCCTGCTGTTAATACTTGCAGTGCTTTCGCTTGTTGCCATCACCACCTTGTTATTTGCGGCGTTCGTCTACTTTGGTCAGGAACACAGTTCGGTAAATGCGGGCGAGGCAGTCGGCCTTTGGCAAGGCATTATCAACGCACTCAGTCTTGAAGTATTTTTCTGGATTGCGCTGGGCGTCAGCAGTGTTGTCGCACTGGGCAGTTTATTTCGCTTTTTCCAATTGCGCGCCGGAGGCAAAGCCATTGCTGAAGCAATGGGCGGCCGTTTGTTGTCAGGCAACACTGCGGATGCAGACGAGCGCAAAATACTCAATGTTGTT
>CAIOHY010000459.1 GCA_903858205.1 uncultured Cellvibrio sp. | reverse complement strand
CATCGATGCTGGATTCTTCAATCTGAAAAGATTTTTTGTCCGCCAATGTATAACTTGAGATGGACAATATGGCAGCAAATAAAAAAGCGCTTTTGATTCTGTTCATTAGTTCCCGTCCATTTAGCAACTCCGCCTCGAATGAAACGGATCTATAGGTCACCTGAGCATTTGGTTGAAAAACGCTATGGTTCGTTGCCACGCAAGCGCAGCGGCTTTTTCATCGTAGCGCGGTGTTGTATCGTTATTAAAACCATGCTCGGTATTCGCGTATACATAAGCCTGATAGTTAATACGAGCCGCTTTAAGCGCAGCCTCGTAGGCTGGCCAGCCAGCATTAATGCGTTCATCATTACCGGCATAGTGAATTAAGAGCGGCGCCTTAATATTTTTAACTGCTGCGGTCTCTGCGTGTCGTCCGTAAAAAGGGACTACAGCACCGAGATCGGGCAAGCGTGTAGCGAGATAGTTCGCCATGCCACCGCCATAACAAAACCCTACGACACCGACTTTTCCATTGCCATCTGATAATTTTTTCAGATAGTTTGCGCTTGCCACAAAATCTTCCTGGGTTTTAGTTTGATCCAAGGTTTGAAATAATTCCCGTGCTTTGTCTTCGTCGCCAGGATAGCCGCCAACTATATGTAATGCATCGGGAGCAAAAGCAATAAAATTGTCCAGCGCAATACGACGCGTAATATCTTCGATGTGTGGATTTAATCCACGGTTTTCATGCACTACTAAAACAGTCGGAAGCTTTGCTGTAAGAGTGACGGGCGCCACCAAATAACCGCGAATTTTTCCATTGCCGTTGGGTGAATCTATTTCGATATAGCTTGTTTTAATGCGCGCATCATCGGGTTTAATTTTTTGTGCGTGCGCAAATTGCGGACTTAGTGCCGTTAATAAGCCAGCTGCTGTGGCGCCACTGAGCGCCGCGTATTTTCCGGCACCGAGAAGAAAATCGCGGCGTGAAACCTGACCATGCACATACAGATCGAATAGCTTCAGTACTTCGGGATGAAAATCATTGACTGTTTTACGTGTCATATGTGCGCACCTAAGTGAGTATTCATAGCGCTAGTGCCCTGCCCCAAAAAAAAGAAAGTTAGAATTCTATTTTTTCAATGCCGAGTAATGGCGTTGTGGCCGGTAGTTTTCGATGGGGCGCAGCTTGTTCGTAAGCGTAAGCCAAGCGAACAATCGTTGCTTCATCGTAGAGCTTTCCTAAAATTTCCAATGAGACGCCCACACCATCGGTATTAAATCCAACCGGTACCACAATCGTTGGTAAACCCGAAACGGTACTTAAACGATTACCACCACCTGGCGTGCGGTTATTGCGTTCATTATCGACCACTGTTTCACCTGCATCGGGCGCCGCTTCTGCAATCGTTCTTGCTGGCTTGGTTTCAAATGGATAGACAACTGCATCCAACTGCCATTCTTGCATGAGTGCCATCATACGCTCACGAATAACCTGCTTCCCTTTGTAGCGGCCAATGTAATCCGCGTTATAGGTCATTTCGCCAACGGCGTCGGACTCCATGTAATTCTTTTTCAAACGGCCGAGATAACCACCCGATGCAATTAATTCACTTAAGTTTTTCACCGGTGTGGCCGAACCACGGGCTGCAAAATACGCGTTAATCGCTTGCTTGTATTCGCCCGTGCCCGCATTGGTATCGCGCAGTGTTGCCCACAAATCCACACCGGGATCGAGCGGATCAATAATCGTCGCGCCCTGCTCTTTTAATGTTGCCAGTGCAGCCTCGATAAGTTCAACCGCCGGTTTATCCGCTTTTTCTTTGCCGAACAAATCCCGCAGCACGCCAATACGCGCTCCTTTTAAACCATCTTTTTTCAAAGCGCCCAAATAATTATCGGTCGGTACTTTACCAAGGCTCGCGAGCGTAAATAAATCGGCCGCATCGGTACCCGCCATGATACTCATTACAATCGCCGCATCAGTCACACTGCGCGCCATAGGACCGGCGCGATCATAGGTGATTGAGATTGGAATAATACCTTGGCGACTTACCAAGCCTTGCGAGGGAGAAAATCCCACCAAATTATTTTTGGACGATGGCTGGCGAATTGAAGAGCCGGTTTCTGTACCCAAGGCAACCTGACCAAATAGTGCCGCAATTCCCGCGCCCGAGCCAGCACTGGAACCACCGGGAATTTTTTTCAGATTGTACGGATTTAATGTTTGCCCACCGAGCGAGCTGGTGCCAGTACCACCGCGCGCAAATTCATCCAGGTTGGTCTTGGCGATAATAATGGCGCCCGCCGCACGCAATTTTTTTATTGTGAACGCATCGTACATCGGCGTTGAATCTTTTAATGCTTTGGAACCACCGGTGGTAGGCATATCAGAGGTATCAAAGTTATCTTTTACCAGGATTGGAACACCATGCAACAGCGAACGTGGGCCTTTACTTTTGCGTTCGGCATCCAGGGCTTTCGCTGTCGCAAGTGCATTGTTGTTTAATGAAATTACGGTATTTAATTTGGGGCCTTTTTGATCATATGCCGCGATGCGTTGCAAATACACGGAAACCACTTTTTCCGAGCTGAGACCCGCGTTGTAAGCTTTTTGCAAATCGAGAATGGTGGCGGTTTCCAGATCGAGAGTATCGGCCTGAACCGCAGAGGCGCCGACAATTAATGCGCAAGAAATCGATAACAGCGATAAATATAGTTTCATGATAATTATTTTCTCCGGCAAGAAATTTACTCACAAACAATTCACTAAAAAGAAAACTAGTAAAAAGAACTTTACTCAAGTGTCCAGAATTTATGTAGAAGCAAACAGGGCTCAACCGAGACGCCCTGGATAATCCTGTGCAAGAGGGAAAATCAAGAAGATTAAATAGGCGGTTTTTTCCAACCACCGCTTTGGCTTTCTATAAAACTGGCGACGGCGATACAAATATCTTCACGCCAGGGTGCCGCAAGAATTTGTAAACCTATGGGTAGTTTGCCATCGGCTGAACTGCCGCAACGCACGACCACTGAGGGCCAGCCGGTAGAATTAAATACCCCGGTATAAGGCCAGCCGTCAGGACTATTATTGGGCGGGCTACTAGGGCCATCGATAAGTTGCGCGGGCTTGTTTGATGTGGGGCACACAAACACATCATAACTTTTCATCCAATCCAGCATTTGCGCTTTACACAAATCCTGTTTTTCCCATGCCTCTACCATTGCCGCCGAGCTGATAGGAACCGCAGTAGCCATGCGCGCCTTACGTTGCGGCGAAATATTTTTTGTGCCCCAGCGATCCGCCAAGCGTTGATAAAACGCACCGCCATCACCGGTCGACATTGCCATACGCGCATCACGCAGACGTTCCAGTATTTCTTGCGGCGCATCTTCAGTCACACTCGCGACATCGCCATTGAGCCACTTGGCAACTTGCCGCACGACTTTTTTAGTGTCCTCATCCGTTGCGGCTTCGCCTGTTGCGCGGTTATCAACACAATAAGCAACACGCAGTTTTTTCAAATTAACTTTAGCGGGATCTGCCCAAGGTACTGGTGAACAGGATGCATCGCGATAATCAGGCCCCGAAATAATCGGCGTGATAAGCGCAATATCTTCAACACGCCTACACATAGGCCCGAGCTGTTGCCACAAATCAAAAATACCGCCGTAGTCAACAATGTGACCGGTGCGCGGTACGCGAATGCTGGTAGGTTTAATTCCGGCAATACCGTTGTGATTAGCCGGGCCGCGAATAGAACCACCCCAGTCAGAACCAATATCAAACGCTGCACCGCCTGCCGCCACAATAGCGCCCGCACCGCCAGAGGAACCCGAGGTTGTGCGCGCTAAATCATAGGGGTTATGTGATGCACCAAATAACAAATTACTCGCCGCGGTAATGCCGCCAAGACCGCCCAACGTAAATTCCGGCGTATTCGTTTTACCCAATAAAATGGCGCCTTCTTTTCTTACCCGCGCGACAACAGTGGCATCTTTTTCCGGTATGTATTGTTGCCGTCCAAAAGTTGCTCCGGTGGTAATCACTCCCTCGGTGTCCAATGAATCTTTGATCGTCATAGGCACACCGTGCAAAGCACCCACAAACTGACCTTTGGCTGCTTTTTCGTCCAGGGCTTTTGCCTCTTCGCGCGCGCGCTCGTAGCAATTCATTACCACCGCATTCAAGCGATCATTCACATCGAGTTGACGCGCGATATAGGCATCGACTGCTTCCAATGCGGATACTTTTTTAGCGCGAATCAAACCCGCTAATTTCGTCGCAGACATATAAATAATGTCATTGGATTTATCGGTCGATGCCTGCGCCGATTGCACACTCGCCGCCACTGCCGCCGTTAACGTTGACGCAGAGGCAAACAGTTGGCGATGGGATAATTTTTGCGCCTCTGAAAACATTGGCGCCTGAGGCAAACCCAACAGGCCACGGCGTGTTGGCTGTTCAAGAATTTCACTGTCAATGGTCATAGTTCTCTCGCTCTGAATAGGGACTGACACCAATTGAAAATTTTTCAGCTGCGGACATTTTTATGAAAAACAAATTAACCCAGAATGATCGCGGGCGGCTGCCAACCACCGGTTTGCTGTTCGACATACGCCATAGCAGCAACCACGATATCGTCGCGCCAAGGCTGGGCAACTAATTGAATGCCGAGCGGCAAACCAGCATCGTCTTTTGATGTCCCTGCACGCACAACACCGGCAGGCCAACCCGTGGTGTTGTATTGACTGGTGTAGCTGGATTTAGAACGCACTTCTTGCGGCTGAGCGAAATCGAGCGGAATAGGCGCGCGCTGGCTTGCAGGGCAAATGATTAAATCGTATTGCTCAAACCACGCGAGTTGCTCACTTTTTATCGCATCCATTTCTTCACATAAGCGCGTAAAGTCGGCGCTGCTCACTAACTCACCCGCAACGCGCAAACCGGGGGATGCCTGCGTAGTCCCGTGTAATTTCAACAGGCGACGAATATGTTCACGGTCATCTGCGCCGTTAAACTTGGTGCGCACCTCCGCCAGTTTTTCCATATTCGGTGGCATATCTTCTTTAACTTTACAGCCGAGTTTTTTGAAATAGCCAACACACTGTTTTACCAGCGCTTGTACTTCTTTCGTAGGATCCATAATGCCGTTGGTGGTGTAGTAAGCGACACGCAAATTTTTAAGATTAACTGCAGCAGGATTACCGAGCGGCACCGGTGCCATAGTTGCATCCCAGTCGTCGGGGCCACTGAGAATCGACATTAATAACGTTATGTCTTCAACACGGCGCGCCATAGGGCCGGTTTCTTGAAATGTATCAAACGCGCCGCCGTAACCAACAATATGCCCTGTGCGCGGAACACGCCCCAAGGTGGGTTTAATTCCCGCGATACCATTGGCGTAGGCCGGCCCACGAATAGAACCACCATAATCTGAGCCTATATCAAAATAAGCACCGCCAGCAGCCACAATGGCACCGGCACCGCCGGATGAACCGCTCGGTTGATAGTTGAGGTTGTAAGGATTTTTAGTGAGGCCAAACACCAAATTAACAGTTCCTTTTCCGCCACCACCCAAAGTAAATTCCGGTGTATTGGTTTTGCCTAATAAAATGGCGCCCGCCGCTCGTGCACGCGCGACGACAGTTGCATCTTTAGAAGGAATAAAATTTTTGCGCCCTAATGTGCCGCCGGTACTCAGCACGCCTTCGGTATCAAAAGAATCTTTCACCGTAAACGGAACACCGTGCAAAGCACCGAGGGATTTTCCACTCGCCAACATAGCATCGGCCTTGGCGGCCTCTGCCAAGGCGCGCTCGCGGCACAGAGTGACTACGGCATTAATTTTCGGATTAACAGCATCAATGCGCGCGTAGCAGGCGTTAACTACTTCGACTGCACTCACTTCACCCGTGCTGAGCAGCTTGGCAATTTCTACCGTGGATTTGTTCAATAATTCATTCGCGGTGGGCGCAGCGCTAACGTTGGCGGCGTAAGGAACTACCATTAAGCCGGCACTTACGCCCACACTGGTTGCAAGAAAACGGCGGCGCGACAACTCGTGAACGTCTGACCAATCGAGCTTATCAATATCGACTTTATGATTATTGAGATTAGCTGTTTCCATAATGAGACCTCTGCTAAAAATCAATCGCTGAAAACCATTTACTGAACATCAACCGCGACAAAAAAATTGATCTACTCGATCTTGTCACTCTTGAGCGCAGGTGTGTGTTTGGGTAGACGTATTGCATGAGTGGCCTGCTCAAAGTCATAGCCGTAAGCCAATAATTTCGGTTCGCTGTAAGCAACACCGAAAAAAGAAATGGTTACGGGTAACCCTTCAGGCGTCATGCCCGCTGGAACAATCAAATCAGGAAAGCCAGTGGCGTTGGCGATGTTGGTTGCCGAACCTCTTCCGGGCGGAGTGGGCGGATCTTCCGGTTTGATGGTGGTTGCTGGTGTGGGCGATGTTGGATACACAATCGCATCGAGCCGATCTTTTTCGAACATCGCGAGCACACCCGCCGTCATTGCAGGCAACATGGTATTTTTTATGGAGAGATAAACGGGATCGTCAAGGTCGCGCGCAATGGATGCGGTATATTTCAATGCAACCGCTTTTTCCGGGCTGCGATATTTTGTAGCAGGATTATTCGCTAGCGCGACTACCTCATCAAAACTTTTAGGGAAACCTGGCTTGAGCGTACGCAAATAATCGGTAATTTGCGCTTTAAATTCAGAGCTGACCAACTCGTTATAAACACTTTGTTTTGCATCAACGATGTATCCGGGATACTTAACATCAACAACCTCCGCGCCTAATTTTTTGAGCGTCGCGATTGCACTTTCCATCACTGCATCAGTGCCTTTATCGCGGCCCATAAAATCGCGACCCACACCAATTCTTGCGCCCTTGAGTGAACCGGTTTTGAGAAACTGTGTGTAGTCAGTGTGAGAATTTCCAAAGCTGGTCTGGGTAGCAGGGTCGGCCGCATCAACACCGGTCATTGCACCCAAGGTCACCGCTACGTCATATACGCTGCGAGCCATAGGCCCGCCCGTATCAAAACTCAATGCAAGTGGCACTATGCCATCGCGGCTCATTAACCCCCGCGTTGGCTTTAACCCAACAATACCATTCGCCGACGAAGGCCCACGCACTGAGCCGCCAGTGTCGGTACCCAAACCGAATTGCGCAAAACTTGCTGCAATCGCAGCGCCAGTTCCACCGCTTGACCCTGATGGACCGCGTTCAAGATCATGAGGATTGCGCGTTTGCAAACCCCTGGAGCTAAAACCGTTAGGGACTCTGCCCGCTTTCAAAATTGCAGGATCTGTTGCACCGCTCACACTGCCGCCACTACCCGCAAACTCACTCAGATTTACCTTAGCAATAATCACTGCGCCTGCTTCACGCAATTTTTTAACCACATAAGCATCATCGGGCGGAATCGAACCTGCGAGTAATTGCGAGCCAGCGGTGGTGGGCATATCAAAAGTATCGAAATTATCTTTTAGTACGACGGGAATGCCGTGCAACGGCGAACGTGGACCGCTTTTTTTACGCTCCGCATCCAATGCTTTAGCCTCAGCTACCGCATTGGGGTTGATCAAAATAACCGAATTAATTTGCGGGCCTTTTTTGTCGTAGGCTTCTATACGTTTCAAATACAGTTGTATTAATTCTTCCGAGGTTAAATCACCAGCAGTCATCGCGGTGTTCAGCTGCGCTATGGTTGCCGTGTTGAGATCCAGCGCGGTCGCTGCGACGCTATTGGCCACACCAGTACCGAGTAGGCTAGTCAGGATCGCCGACAACAATAATTTATTAAACGTTTTATGACATCCCATGGCAGCACCCTGTATAAAAGTGGATAGAACTACATTTGCTACGCAGATAAAAAATCAATAACTGAAACGCTCGCCCGGCAAGGCTGGAACGCTGTCAGGCAATTTGCGATTTTTTGACATTTGTTCGTAGGCGTAAGCGAGTTTGAATAGCGTAGGTTCGCTGAAAGGTTTTCCTAAAAACTCAATAGCGATGGGGCCATTTTCGTTTTTGGTATAACCAGCGGGTACTAATACGGCGGGCAATCCGGTAATTGAACTGAATGGATTATCTTTCTCCACACCTTTATCCATGTGCGGTTCAGGCGGTACCGATTTGAATGGATAAACCAATGCATCCAAACGGTATTTCGCCATCAATTCCAGAACTACTTCCTTTAAGGTTTCCTGCGTATCTTTGCGCGCAAGAAAATCCGGATTGTGCATCAATGAATTAAATTCTTTATAGCCCTGAACAATACTCGGCTTAACTAATTCACCGCCCTTAGCAAGCAATTCATCCATATCGTTGATGGGTGCGTCTGGCCCCAGACGACGAAAATAGAGATTGTAAGAAAATTGCGCCTCATAATAGTTAGTGCGCGTATCCTCAAGTAATTTAAATAAATCAATACCGGTAGTGATAGGGTCAACAATCACAGCGCCTGCTGCTTTCATTTGCGCAATCGCGTTGTCCACTAAAGCAACGCCTTCGTTGTGCATATCACCTTTGCGAAATAAATCGCGAAATACGCCTATACGCGCACCACGCAAACCGTCTTTTTTGAGAAAAACTGTGTAGGACTCTTCTGGCGTTTTTCCGAGGGAATCTGCCGTCATCAAATCTTCGGCATCAAAACCGGACACAATATCGGTGAGGGCTGCAACATCATAAACGCTGCGCCCCATGGGGCCTGCTCGCTCTTGCATAAACGATGTCATCACCTGGCCTGCGCGCGGAATTAAACCGCGCGTGGGCGCCAACCCGACACCACTGTTATTAGCGGTGGGATTGCGAATTGAAACACCTGTCTCGCTGCCTAAACCAATCTGCGCAAAAGCAGCTGCTAACGAAGCGCCCGTTCCGCCACTGGAGCCGCCTGGCGTTAACGCAAGATTGTACGGATTAAGTGTGCGACCGAGCACGGTGCTTTGGTCGCCCGGCTTGGGCACACCAAACCAATCGCTCATGTTGACCTTGGCAAGGACAATGGCGCCGGCTGCGCGCAAACGCGCAACCACCGTCGCATCATAAATTGGCCGGGAATTTTTCATCGGCAAAAAACCTGCCGTGGTGGGCATATCTTTGGTGTCAAATAAATCTTTTAGAACAATAGGAATGCCATGCAGTTTACTTCGCGGCCCCTTTTCTTTTCGTTCGGCATCTAATTGCCGTGCGGTCGCTAAAGCATCTTTGTTTAACGTGATAATCGAATTCAGCTTGGGGCCTTTTTGGTCATAGGCCGCAATGCGATTTAAATAAAGCTGTGTGAGTTTTTCAGAGGTTAGCGCACCAGCATCAAACGCTTTGTTAATGTCTTCAATAGTGGCCGTTTGTAAATCAAAATCTGTGGCGTAAACAAGCGCTGGTGTGGCTGCCATTACGGCAGCCACACACAAGGATTTCACGACACCTCTACTCCAGAATAAAGCTAAACGGATGGTAAAACTTTTTACTGCTAATAAAGGCATCATGATTTCTAGTCACCGTTTTGAAATTCAGTTTGAAATTGATAGTGATTCAATTAAAAATCAATTTTCACCGAAATTTCATAACGTCTGTCTGCCATCACTGACACCATGTTTGAGTTACCGCCATTGGTTGCGCGGAAATACAACTCATCCGTCAAGTTATACACGTTGGCTTTAACATGAACATTTTCTTTGTCCCATGTAACACCGGCGTTATAAACAGTTGCTTCAGGAATGGTTACGGTTTGAATTCTATTTGCCCAAGACTCATCAAAGTATTGTACGTTCGCCAAAACTCCCCAACCTTTACCGATATTGTAAGTAGTGTTAAACGCAGCCTGGAAATTCGGTTGCCCTGGCACTTTATCGTAAATGTTGTTTGGATCAGTCATAAGAATACGTTGACGGCCGCCGTAACCAAACGCTTCAGCAGGATAGATATCGCCATTGGGCGCAACCATATCCTTAAAGCCTAATTCTTTGGCAGTCACATCGAAGGTTTCATTGTTAGCACCGGTCAGGTAACGCGGATCTAAATCAGTGACGGCCAAGCCCATAAACCATTTGCGTGTCGCTTGATAATTTATACTCGCTTCAACACCGGTAGTTGTCGTACTGGTCGCAAACGCACTGATACTCGGATCTGAACCACCTGATACGTCGGTACGCTCTTGCTCAAATGACGCTAAAGTCCATTGCGCTTTACCGCCCAACAAAACACCTTTAATTCCGTATTCCATTAACTCCGCATCACCCACTAGTTTTCCACCGGTCACAGTCGCGGCAGCGTACATATTGTTTGCACCGTCTAGCGTGATGGTTGAGCTGGCTGCAGTAACGTAAGGAGTCATGCTGTACCAAGGTAATTTGTGCGATAAGCTCGCGCTCCAAGACAAACCGGAATCAGATTCCTTCACTTCTGTTCCGGGTGCGCGGTATGCACCTGGGCAAACGCCGCCGGGCGTCATACAGGCCAGGCCATCTTTATAACTTTTAATAAGTGCCGCTGAAGGCGTGCCGATGTTGCCCGTGTTAGGGTTAAACAATGGCGTTTCCAAAACAACAGCATCTACATCATCTTGACGCGCGCCCAAAACCAAATTGGTTTTGCTAAAAATGTCGAGGTCGAACATCAGACCAATACCCTGCTCGGTGTATTCCGATCTTCTGTTGTTACTGTTGGGCACACCGGTTTGATAATCCGGATTGGTCAGCTGTGTCCAAAACATAGTGTTCGGATAGAAACCGCCAGTACCACTGCCGCCTACCGCCGTGTTGTAAGTAATATCCTGACGATAATCGAAGTCCCCGCCCGAGCTGCGAATCCAACCTGTTGTTTTGCGATAGTTGATCGAGCCTAATGAATTCACACTCAACCAATCGGGTAAATACTCTGAAGGTACGCGTTTGGTCACGGTCACCTTATCTTCATACATCGAAATTTTTTGGTTTTCACCGTAGGGCAACCATGAATCTTTGAAGTTATCCAAGCTGTCGTAGAAGAATTGATTTTTAATGGTGAAATCCGGATTCGAATCGTTAATCAAATCAAAGTAAAACATTTTTTGCGTGGCATTTTGCTCGCGCTCATAGGCGCCATTAGAACGATAGTCTTCATCTGAAAGCACTGTCTTACCGGTGTTGCACGGATTCAACACAAAGCCAATCGGTATCTGACGTGACACGAGCGAGCTTCCGCCAGTCGTTGCGACAGGTTGTAAGCGCATGTAGTTAGCCATCGCACAATTGAGTGATGCACCTTCGCCGGTCGTCAAATAATCCATCATGGATTTTGGAATGCCATTGATACTATTTGCGAAGGACGCTATTGGCCGCGGATTACCACTTGCATCGACGGGCAGTGTATAGCGTTGATCAAGTGCTTGGTTATTACCGCTGATAGCGCCCACGACGGGTGAACCCAAATAGGTTTCTACATAGCCGATTCGGCCATCATCATTTAAATCCAAATCGGCCATCGGCCGACCAGTGACATAAACGCCGTTATCAATTAAGTCCTGTGTCGCACGAGTAAAATAGGCACCCGCCGTAACAGAATTTTGTATTTGTCCGCCAGTTTCCAAACGGAATGAACCGAGAGCATTATCAACGCTCAATGTGGCTTGCAAGAAACGCTGTTTAGCAGGCACGGTTTCCACAAAGGAGTTGGAATTTTCCAATAGGCCCATCACATAAACACCGGCAGTTTTTCCTGCAACCTCAAACGGAACTCCCAAACCAAATTGCATTTCCGCTTTATCGTATGTACCGGCGGTTGCTTGCAAATAACCTTGGGTTTTAGTCATGTACTTACCGGTTTTTGCACGGTTAGATTTTGGATCCAAATTCGCGTAGCCACCAATCTGACCCATACCATACAAAGGTGATGGCGGGCCTTTAATAACTTCGATGTTGTCGTAAGCCGACAATACGGTGCGCACGTGCCCCTGCATCTGCAAGCGCTTCATGCCGCGATAATAAAAATCTGCTGACACACCACGAACACTAATACCACCCTGCAAACCATAGCGCGTTGTTGTGTAGGTGCCTGGCACCAACCGGCTTAAATCTTCAACGGTAGATACACCGTATAAGCGCAGCTGTTCTTCACTCACAAACGTCACTGTGCGCGGTGTTTCAAGTAATGGTTTAGCAAAACCAAACGAAGCTCCAGATGGCTCATTGGATAAAGCCCTGAGCGGATCATCTGTTACATTCACGTCACTAAGATCGGTAACTTCCTCTGTGGTTTCTGCTTCAGCTTCAGCTTCTTGTGCAGAAACACCAGCGGTATAGATCATCGGCACTGCAGTAATGCCCAGAGCTACAATAGTTGCGATAGTGTTACGCAAGTTTAATTTACGACGAACGATGTGCGATCTGGACATAAATAATCCCCTATAGTTGCAAAGGGCGAATCACAGTTATGTTGCTGTGTATACGCCTGTCAAGCCATAAGACGCCGTGAATTGAAACGACCCTACCAAAAAAGTTTCGTTCGTATTTAGTGAAGTATTTGCGTGGGTAAATTGGCTCAGGAGGATCTAAATGAAAAAATAATCTGGAGCAGCAAGGGTAGAGACAGCAGAAGGAATCCTGTGAGCCTGGTGCTCAGCAAAACCGGTTGACGATAATTACCAGAGGGAAATTGCAAGAAACCTTATGCGTGGCGATTTATTATTTTTAAAATCCGTAATCGTTTTCAGATAATTAACCAACCGTTAAAACCTGAAGGTCGTCGATAACTGCACGCGGCGGCCAGACATTGCCTGTGCAATCGCATCACCAAGGGTATCGCCCGTACGGGCGCGAAAATAATGTTCATCCGTTACATTTGTAGCATCGAACTTGATATCCAATGAGGTTGAACTCCAATAGATACCCGCATCAAACACCAGGCTGGAGGGCAAAGTCACCAGACACAATCTTCCGGAACAGGTGCTTGATAAATAATTTCCTTTTAACGTAAGCCCCCAGTGTTTATTAATTTGGTACAGCGCAGCAACACCGGCTTGCTCATCCGGATTGCCCTGCTTGCGCTCATATTCATCCAGCCCATTTGGCAATGCGATCCCGGCACGGCCACCGTACAAAAATGCCTCAGCGGGATAGACAATATTGCCATCTGCATCGAGCACATCTTTAAAACCCAGCGCTCGAGCATCCGTTTGCATTACGCCACCCGTGTTGGGTGTAAAGCGGGTTTCCTGAGTTAGCGCATAAAATGTTAACAACAGATCACGGCTGACAGCCCATTTGATTTCCGTTTGCAAACCGCGAGTTGTGGTGGATGTTGCGTAGGCATTTATCACGTTCGCCAAATCATTTTCTGAAACACCGATCCTGCCCTGCTCGTAGGCCGTTGTTGATAAGTTCAAACGCCCATCCAACCAATTGGCCTTAAAGCCGACCTCTTTCAACTCCGCCGCACCCACATGGCCTGCATTGATGACATCATTAAGCAAGGTATTGTTATTACCATCTAATAAAATCGTCGCTCGCGACAAAGTTGCGTAGGGGCGCAAACCATAAGGAAGTTGTTGCGACAAACTAATTGACCAGGATGTTCCGCCATCCCAGGCTTCCGCAACCTCGTCGGTTAGCGCATAAGCACCTGGATTCGATGCGGTGCCAGTATTTACCAAATAGCGCCCGGCATAGTTAATGTTTTCTGCTTGCGAAACATCATGACGCGCGCCCGCTAATAGGTTTGTGTCATTCCACAGATCGATATCCAATAAAAATCCTACACCCATTTCCGAAAATTCAGTTCGGTAAATACTTCCCCAGGGCATGCCATCATTATTCAAGTCAGTGTTTTCGTTAGCGCTGGTAAAGGTTGTGTTGGCGGTCATTCCCGCGTTTTCTTTGGTCCAGTTGGCAGAGGTGGCATCAGTGCGATGATTGCCATAATCACCGGCGATGCGCTCGCCTTCCGATACGGTATTGCGCACATTAACAGAGACTGCTTGATTGATACGTATCCATGATGGCAAAACATCAATGCGATTTGTTAAGGTAAATTTATCCTCAAGAACATAAACATCCTGAGTTTGGCTAAAAGGCTGATTGGAATTTTTGTACTGATTCATACTGTCAAAAAAGAATTGGTTTTTGATTGTGAAATCAGCGTCTTGGTCGTAAACCAAATCGGCGAACACCGTAAAAAACTCTGCTTTCACATCCTTTTCAAAAGCCGAGCTGCGCTGCGGATTAAACACATTAATGCTGAGAGTGCGTGGATCAAGTGGCATACCTACTGGAATCGAACCTGAAATAGGCAGTGGCCCACCCACTCCCTGTGCACGCAGCAATCCACCAGGATCGGCCTCTGGATGTTCATTTAAATAATCAAATAAAGATTGGGGAATTCCTGGAATAACGGGGAAATCTTTGATTGATAAGAGCGCGCCGTTTGCATCCTTAGGCCAAGCGAAAAATTGTTGTAACGGTTGGTTATTGGATGACAAATTGCCGGCGACAGGAGATGCAGTATGCATTTCAAGATAACCAATGGTGCCGTTATTATTCAGATCCAAATTTATCAGTGGAGAACCACCGATAGATAATCCATTATCGACTAAATTCTGGGTCAAGCGCCCTACCAACGCACCGGAGGTACGAGACTCCTGATAATTAATCCCTGCATCCAAACGAAATTCACCCACCATGTCATCAACACTGGTCGCCGCTTGAAATAATTTTTGTTTAACGGGAACTCCTTCCGCATAAGAGTCAGAGTCCTCCAATAATCCGTAAAGGTAATAGCCGCCGGTCTTACCGATTGCCTCCAAATTTACCGGGCCACCTATCCCAAAAGATAATTCCTGACGGTTGTAATCACCTGCAATGGCCTGTACAAAACCATGCGCCTCCTTCAGATACTGGCCGGTTTTAGAGCGACCAGACTTGGGCACGAAATTGACGTATCCGCCAATTTTACCCATACCGTGCAACGGCGATGCGGGGCCGCCAACAACCTCTATTGAGTCCATCGCAGCAAGCACGCTGCGGCCATGCCCTTGCAAGGTTAGGCGACGCATACCGCGAAAATAGGTATCTGCAGGTACGCTGCGAATATCCACAGAACCTTGCACACCGAAACGCGTAGTAGTGAATACCCCAGGAACAACACGCAATAGATCCTCAACCGCGCTCAAACTAAATTGATCAACTGCATCACCGTTTACAAAAGAAACTGTACGCGGAGTATCGAGAAGGGGCTTGGCTAAACCAAACAGAGAATTGCTTGACGATGAATCCCACCAAGCTCCGTGCGCGGTAACATCAACATCGGAGAGCAACAGGACATCATTATCAATTGATTTAGTTGCGCTGGGCTGAACGGGTGCGGCACTTGCGACAACAACGGGCTTACTGGAAATGGCAATCGTTTTGCCATTTACTAGACGCCAGGAAATATCCAAATTTTCAACCAATTGCCGAATAGCATCTGCAGGTGTTAATACACCTTTAATCGCTTTTGAATTTTTATCGGCTACCACACTGGGCTCATAAAGAAGCTGCAAGGATGCTTGACTACTCAACTGCTGCAGTGCATCGCGCAGCGGGCCAGCGGAAATATCGAAGGCGATTTTTGTCGCCGCAGAGGGATCAGAAAAAACAGGAGCCTGGCTTTCGGCGCTATCACTTGCTGTCGATAAAGGCCGTGTAGTTATGCTTGTAGTTATGCTTGTAGTTATGCTTGTAGTTATGCTTGTAGTTGGCGCAGTGTTTTCAGTTGCATGAGCGCAAATACCGAAAACACCAAAGAGGTTTGTCAAAAAGATATAAATTAGAAAATGATTAGTGTTTAGGTGTCTCGTGTGTTTGGAACAGCACAATTTCATTAGCTCCGGTGCGAACACTTCTCAATGGCAAAATATCCGTCAATGTTTCTACAAATTCGCTACTGTCGCCTCCCGCGAGAAAATGTCCAGCAATCGGTATCCTGGCCAACGTATTATCACCTAACACCACTCTGGTCTGGGAATAACGGTTAAGTTCTTCCAGCACATTACCCAAAGGCATTCCATCAAAAACCAACACGCCTTTTGACCAACTCGTCAAAGCGTCGACATTGACATTTATTTTTAGTGGGCTGTTTGATTGTGTATTAATTTTCAACTCCTGACCGGGCACTAATACCTCCCGCCAGGCATCAGCACCGCCAATATCGCTAACCGCGACGGATCCCTCGGCCAGAATCACATTTACTGCATGCTCTTGTTCTTTCAGTTCCACTTGGAAGCGTGTACCTAACGCAACCACTTCAGACCCCAATGCACTCACAGAAAAGGGTCTGGTTTTGTCATGGGCAACATCGAAAAGTGCACGGCCAGTTTTCAACTCCAACCGCCTTTCGCTCGATGTCATAGTCACATTCATTTTCGCGCCCACATCCAAATGTACGACGGAGCCGTCAATCAAATCGACGCGCTTCCTTGTGATTTCATGATTCACATACACTTCGGTCCGAACTTCATCTACCGCTCGATGGTTCTGGTAGGTCGTAAAAAACAAACCAATACCTATACAACACACAGCTGCGGCAAGGTGGCGAACATAGTTGAACGAACCACCGCTTCGCGATGATTCGGCGTTTGATAATTTTTTGCGATCAGCCGGATCACCCAAGGCCTCCGCCGCCAAGGCAGCCATTCTCGGATCCGATGCCCACTTATCGCTGATCAGTGAGGCAGCAGCACGCACAGACTCATAGGCCTGTGCATGACAAGGATCTAACTCCAACCAATGCTGGAACTCAACGCGCTCGGCATTGCCACAGTCAGACGCTTGCAAGCGCGCGTACCACTTTGCCGCTTGATGAATAGTAATTTCGCTAGGGTTCTTTTCCATATTACCCTTTAGACGGCCTCAAGATCTTTCCCCCTACGTTCTTTACCACACGAACAAAAAATTTTACTGCCCGGCTTTTGCGACGCAAACAGCCAATGCACGGCTAATGTGTTTTTCTACCATTTTTACCGAGATTCCGCAATGAGCCGCGATCTGCGGATAGGTCATGCTGTGAAAGCGATGTAACACAAAAACCTGACGACACTTCGACGGCAGCTGCTCTATCGCATCGTAAAGTAAATCCAGCTGTTCACAAGCCGAGACTTCCCGTTCAGGCGTGGCAACACCCGAATCAAAATCGAGATCGCCAATATCACAATGATCGCTCACTTTTCTAACTTTATCCGCACGACCCATATCGTTAGCGATATTGATCGCAATTCGAAACAGTAATGATTCTGGTGATTTCACATCTTCAGACCCCTCATACTTCATGAGACGGATATAAGCTTCTTGCGCTACATCTCGCGCATCATCAGCAATACGCAATCGCAGACGCAAAAAATTCACAAGTGAAACATGACAACTATTGATCACCTTTTCGATGCAAAGACTAGCACCTACGTCGGTAGAATCGCTCGCAATATCAGTAGATAAATAGGTAGTAGAGGCCTTCATAGTGGGCACGCCTTCCCGAGGTTTTGATGATCATGCCTAGCAGCAGTTTGGTTGAGCTAGCCTAAGCAGAAATGTCTATAGGCACCACAACCGCAGATCAGATAATGCACAATGAATGCCAACACCACTGCAAAGTGTTTATTTTTACACTTTGGTTCCAACACCGCGACCATAGTAGTCACAAAAAAATTAACT
>CAIOHY010000458.1 GCA_903858205.1 uncultured Cellvibrio sp. | reverse complement strand
TGGAAAACATTTTTTGCCAGATCTATGCCCATTCGTGTAATGTTCATGGTGACTCCTCTCTCTTAGTTGACTGTTTGTAACTCATTCAGTCTGGCACATTGATGCCGTTTAAGGGGGAGGAGTCCATACCATTAACCTACGGTCACGTTCACGACCTTAATTTTTTGCGGCTCGTAAACCCACCCAACACAACGCGCACCACACTGCTGGAATGTATGTGACCTTCGGCGGCTTCGGTTATGACTCCTATTTCACACCACCAAAACAATCAACTGATTGAAGCAGAGATGAGCTGGATAACAAATATTGCTCGCTAGAAGAATTACCACTCATTACAACAATAAAAATTAAAAGGCGGCTTCTTAAAAGCTAGGTACTTATTGATAACTACCTATATTTTCTTGATGCCAATTAACTTATCGCCACAAGGTTTGATTAGACAAACGCCAAAGCCTATATCAAACTGTAGTTACTTAAACGCAAGTAACGCCACTTTGTGGTTTGATGGCTAAAAATAGAGGGTGGGTAGGTGGAAGCGAACGAGCAAGCCATTATTGAATTGGCGCGGCAGCGGGGCGCCATAGCAGCGGCAGACCTTGCTGCCGTTGGTATTGCCCGTGAATATCTGCCACGTATGGCACGCAAAGGGCTAATGCGACGCATTGCCCGTGGCCGTTATCGCCTGCCGGATACCGAAATTACTGAGAACCATGACCTTGCGCTCTTTGCAGCGCAAGTGCCCAACGGCGTAATCACCCTGTTATCGGCATTGGCATTTCACGGTATTGGTACGCAAATTCCTCACGAACTATGGGTGGCCGTAAAAGCCCGTGGCCGCGCGCCTGTACTTACTTGTCCGCCTCTGCGCTATCAATATTATTCGGGTGCCGCCTATGAGCTGGGCATAGAGCAACATCTAATCGAAGGGGTTTCGGTAAAAGTGTATTCCCCAGCAAAAACGGTGGTGGACTGTTTCCGTCTGCGCAGCAAAGTAGGTTTGGATGTAGCCTTGGAGGCACTAAAAGAAGGCTGGCAAGCAAAACGCTTTAGCGTTGATGAGTTGATGTCCATCGCCAATGAATGCCGCATAGCCACTGTTATTCGGCCGCATTTTGAAATGTTGGTGGCTTAACTTTGAACTCCGGCAAGGTAGAATGCTTCGCCGGGTAACGGGACGACGAGCGACCTTAAGCACAACAACATTAGCGACACAGGATTATTTACACACAAATATGAACCATTACCCCAACCTGAATCCAGAAAAAGCGCTGATCTGGCGAATTGTCCATCGCGATAACTTACCTTGGATTTTGGATAATGGATTGCATTGCGGTAATAGCAAAGTGCGCGCGCTAAACTGGGTTAATATTGGCAACCCTGAACTCATAGATCGCCGCAACCATAAGCTAGTGCCCATCGCCCCCGGCGGTACACTTAATGATTACGTACCCTTTTATTTCACTCCGTTTTCGCCAATGATGTATAACATTTATACCGGTCGGGGCGGGGTTCAAGTACGAAGTAACGACGAAATAATTATATTGGTGTCGAGCATACATAAGGTGAAAACTGAGCAACACGCATGCATCTTCACTGACCGGCATGCTTATGTCGCGACCGCACAGTTTTTTAGCGATGCATCTCAGCTTAATGTGATCGATTGGTCGCTGTTGCAAACCAGAAGCTTTCAACGCAATGCGGATGACCCCGATAAAGTGGAGCGCTATCAGGCCGAGGCCTTGGTCGCGCAGCATTTGCCAGTTACAAGTCTTTTGGGGGTCGTGTGTTATACCGACGAATTAAAATCAGACATAGAAAGGCAATTGGCCAATCGCGGGCTTAACCTTGATGTACATAAAATGACAGGGTGGTACTTCTAATGATCCGCTATACGCAAGGTAATTTACTCGATGCGAATGTTGAAGCAGTTGTTAATACTGTCAATACCGTGGGCGTTATGGGCAAGGGAATTGCGCTAATGTTCAAAGAAAGGTTCCCAAAAAATATGACGGAATACGTCAAAGCCTGTAAGGCCAAAAATGTAAAAACCGGCCATATGTTCGTTACCGAAACAGGGGAACTCATGGGGCCACGCTGGATTATTAATTTTCCGACCAAACAACATTGGCGCGCCCCTTCAAAAATGGAATGGATTGTAGAAGGCTTGCAAGATTTAAAAAAAATTCTGCTTGAAAACAAGGTTAAATCAATCGCCATTCCGCCCTTGGGGGCAGGTAACGGCAAGTTAGATTGGAGCGATGTAAAACGTGAAATCGAAAATGCACTGTCCGGTTTGAGCGAGGTCGAGATTATTGTTTTTGAGCCAACTATAAAATATCAAAATGTGGCTAAACGTACAGGCGTAAAAACCTTAACGCCCGCTCGGGCAATGATTGCAGAACTAGTTCGCCGCTACTGGGTGTTAGGCATGGAGTGCAGCTTATTGGAAGTTCAAAAGCTGGCTTGGTTTCTTGAGCGCGCGATAGAAAAATTTGCTCCAGATAACCCGCTGGATCTTCGGTTTGAAGCAAATTTGTATGGGCCTTATGCTGACCGGCTGCGGCATTTATTGGACAGCTTAGACGGCAGTTATTTGCATTGCGATAAACGCATAAGCGATGCGGAGCCATTGGATATTATTTGGTTCGAGGATAAGCAACGAGATTATCTGAAAACCTACCTCGCAGGAGAAGAAATGAAACCCTATTTAAAATCCTTGGAGGTGACATCAGAACTAATTGATGGGTTTGAATCCCCTTATGCTATGGAGCTGTTATCAACCATAGATTGGTTGATATTTCGTGAGCAGGTTGCGCCCAGGGTAACTGATTTGGAAGAAGGCTTGCGAAGCTGGAAAGCAGGCAAGGGAAGCGGACAACGAAAGGCCCAACTATTTGATGCACGCGTGATTAACATTGCCCTTGAGCGACTACAGGGATTTACGCTTGCCGCGTAAATGTTTGCTTTAGCAACGAAGCCGCCCAATTATTCAGCCGCTGTGCTAACGGCGATGACATTTGCATAAACCTATTCGCCCCCAGTAACCTTAATTAAATTAGTAAAAATCAAAACCGAATCGTGCTCAACTGATACACCTTATCGCGCATATGTTGTGCGTTTTCTTTATCGCCGAGCTGGTCGTAAATGTCCACCGCAAGGCGATAAAAACGGGCCTCACTCTCACTGCTGTCCCACAGTTTGTAGATAAAAGAAAAGCCTGTTTCCAAGTTGATACAATGTGAGTGCGACCACACACTGTAAAACAAAGGAAAACAGGCTTTGTCACATTCTAACACCGCATTTCACCAACTG
>CAIOHY010000457.1 GCA_903858205.1 uncultured Cellvibrio sp. | reverse complement strand
GGAGATTGTTGGAAAACTTGGCGTAGTGGAGTACGAGCAAACTTACCGACACACAGGCCAATACCAGCATAACGCGGCGCAGTGCGGCAGGGCGATCCAGCGTGTAAGAAGAGGATGCCTGGTCGATATCATCAAGCGCGCGCAGAATCTGGCGCGGATGGAGGGAATCAAATAAGCGCGCAGCGAGGTTCACAGTTATTTTTTCTTCTTCGCAGCTTCACGCGCGGCTGCCTGGGCGCGCTCGTAGCTTTCGAGGAATTTGAAAACTGTACCGCCTGCGAGGCGGGTTTCGGAATTGGATAAAAACACCATACCGATCTGTAAATCGCGGTTGAATACCATTTCGGTGCGGAAGCCTTTTACCCAGCCACCGTGATGGACAAAGTTTTTGTAGCGCCCGTAATCAAATACCCGCCAGCCCATTCCATAAGCGGTATTGCCCACCGCTTTGCGCACGCCGTAATAGTTTTGCGCCGGGGTATTTTTGGTCACGCGCGATTGGATGGGATTGAGTACAGAGAGCGGCAGTACGTCCTGACGCTTACCCATTTGCGCGAGCAAAAAGCGCGACATATCGACAATGCTGGCGTTCACGCCCGCCGCCGGTGCTACACGATACCAATTGCCGATTACTGCGGTAGGCACCCAGCGTTTGCCATTGTTAATGTGCGGTGCGGCGCGATTGGGCGAGGCGTTGTAACTCGTCAAACCATAAGAGGCGCTGCGCATGCCGAGCGGATCAAAAACTTTCTGCTCAACGTACTTCTCGAAGCTCATACCGGCCTTTTTCTTGATCATATCGCCCGAGAGACTGTACATCACGTTCTGGTAGTTATAACACTTGCCTGGAGAGCAGACAAAATTTGCATAACGCAGGCGCTTTACCATATCGGCATAACTCATGCCTGCATCGATATAGTGGGTGTAAGTGTGGCGAGGCAAACCGGAGGATTGACCCAGCGCGTGACGAAGGGTGAGCTGTTTGCCATAGGCTTTATTTTTAAATGCGACATCGGGCAGCACCGAGGTAATAGTGGTATCCCAACTGATTTTGCCCTCATTGACCAATACACTCGCTGCCGTTGCGGCAAAAGACTTGGACAGGGAGGCAAGGCGAAACACAGTGTCCGGTGTAATGGTTTCACGGGTTCCGGCGCGACGTACACCATAGCCGTTGAGGGATTTAATCTGCCCTCCCGACACTATGACCACCGCCACACCGGGCACAAAAGGCGCGACTTTGTTGGCGATGTAATCTTCAAACTCGGGCACAAAGGCCTCGGGATGGCCGGCCGGATAGCGCGGTGCCTTGATGGGTGCCGTCGTTATCACGGGAATGTTGACTGCTGCTGGTCTCGCTTCTTTGATTACGACCGCTTTTTCTGGCGATTTACTGGCCGGAGTAGGCTTGGCTGCGGCAGAACTGGCCGCTAGTGAACTGGCCACCACGACTGGAACAGCCATCTTGCTGGCAGATGATGAAAGCGCTGCCGATGAGGCAAGGGGTGCGGGTGGAGTTTGGGTAAACGCCATAGGTTGAACAGTGCTGGGTTGTGTACCGGCAAGGCTGGTTGTGGCACTACTCGCTTGCTGAAACGGCAATGCAATGGGCACTGTAACCCGTTTTTCACCGTTGGCCTGGGCAGCCGGTACGAGCACTACCAAACCCAATATCGTAGCCAGTGCAAGTTGAACCCATTTACCCGTATTGCTCATT
>CAIOHY010000456.1 GCA_903858205.1 uncultured Cellvibrio sp. | reverse complement strand
TGACCTTTCCCCAATCTCAGTACCACTCCAAGGATGAGATTTCCATGTTAAGCCGCCAGCTTCGCGAACGCTACTGGCGACAAATAATTTAATGAACTGTGTGGTCTTTCATGGTTGTAGTGATTGCGCCATAAATCAATTTCATACCGCGCCTCTTCAATCGTCCGGAACCAATGCAGATTCAAACATTCGTTCCGGAATTTACCATTAACACTTTCAACAAATGCATTTTGAGTAGGCTTGCCTGGTTGGATAAAACCCAGCCCAACTCGCGATTCCTTACTCCAGAAAAACATGGCCTTACTGGTAAACTCAGTGCCGTTATCGCAAACAATTCGGCTCGGTGTTCCGCGTGCCTCAATCAGCTGGTTTAGAAAGCGCGTTACCTGATGACCACTGATTGAAAACATCACCAACTATCCGATCATCTCGCGAGAGAAATCATCAATCACATTGAGTACTCGAAAGTGGCGTCCATTAGCTAATTGGTCATACACAAAATCCATTGACCACCGTTCATTCACTCGGGTTAACACCGCCATTGGTTGGCGTGGTCGCTGGAGGCGCTTTCGTTTTTTCGTGCGCACCTGCAAGCCTTCACAGCGGTAAAGGCGGTAGGTTCGCTTTTTATTAACAACCAGCCCGTCTCGTCGCAACAGGTTATGCAGCATCAAATAGCCGTATTTAGGGTATTGCACTGCCAAGGCTTTTAACTGCTCACGCAGTACATCGTCATTGTTGCTGGCTGGTGCGTAACGAGTTGAGCTTCGGCTGAGCCCAATCAACTTACAGGCTGTGCGTTCACTCAATTTATGTTCAGTGATTAGGTGGCCTACTATTTGACGTTTGCCTGTAGGCTTTACCACTTTTTTGATATCACGTCCTTGAGTGCTTCAACCTCCAGTAGCTTTTCAGCCAGAATTCGTTTGAGTTTATTGTTCTCAAGCTCCAGATCTTTCATACGCTTAGCTTCGTTGACTTCCATCCCAGCATATTTGCTGCGCCAGTTATAGAAAGTGCCAACGGATATACCGAGCCGGCGACAAATATCGTCAACTTTGACTCCTGCCTCATGATCTTTAATGGCTTTTATGATTTGTTCTTCGGTGTAACGCTTTTTCATAATGAGATCTCCTTTGGATTAGGATAATTGGAAATCTCATCGTCGTCATGGTTTAGGTTTTGGGGGAAAGGTCAATTTATTGGGTGTCTCTTTGGCAACGTGTAACGCGCGAAGCGGCTGGTCTTTTAGTGGAACGGTTGCACCGCCGGATAACTCAACAAACGCTTTAAAGTCGCCCTTATCGCAAGCTTCAACAATTGCGGTTAATTGTTCACTGCTAATTCGCTCTAGGGCTCCCTGAGCAGCTTCTGAGTTGGCAAAGCGGCGAGCTTCGCGCCAGACGGTTACGCTGGGGCTGCCGATAAGCTTGTATGGTTTATTTTTGTACACTATGATGTACAAAGTTATGTACTTAATTGAGGTTTCTATGAGTACCAGCCCAATCTACGCCGAACAGACAGTATCCATCACTGACCTGCGCAAAAGCCCTGCCAGCTACTTCAAAGGTGAGCCGGTAGCCGTTTTGTCCAACAACCGGACTGCGGGCTATATAGTTCCCGCTGAGGTTTACCAGCATATGGTCAAAATGATCGAACAGGCTTACCCCGAGGGGCGCAGCCGTTTTCGCCCATCCCGGGCGCGCTTGGATGCAATAGTGGCAGAAGGCAATGAATTGCTGACCAATACTTCGCTTGACGAATTGGGGCGCTTTTCTGAGTGATTAGGATATTTAAAACAGAGTTGATCAGAAGGCAGCTTGATCCAGAAGAGTTGAAGTGCTTGGAAGATGACTTTCGCCATTACAAAGCTAGTGGCGTTTTGCCTGATCTGTTTGGCCGCGATGTTCCCTACAATCACCCCAATACTTTGCCTTCGGTTAAAGCCGAAGAGCTTTGGCATATCCATTTATTAGATGGTGAATCCAGCTGGCCTGCCCACTGCAAAAAGCAGGATGACAAAACCAGTGACGATCATCTGGTCTATTGCCCCGCCTATCAAACTCCAAATTGTTTTTTGCTAATTGCTATCTTGTCGCCTGATGCGCACGCGCAAGCGCGTAAAAATCAGTTGATGTTAGATCTTGCGAAAATGGCCGAAAATTTTAGGATGCGATTTTAGAAACCCTTGAAGTCACAACTTTGAAAATTACCATTCGGGATAACTTTCGAATGTATCTGGCAAGTAACCAAAACAAGTGGATTTCGTGTTCAAAACTTTTATCTTTTAAAGGTCTTAACCAACTCTTGAATCCGCTTCACCAATTTTTGCTCCGGGCTTTCATTGCGTAAAAACCATGCGATCAATTCTGACTTGAACCAGTTTTTAGCCTTTCTGTCGCTACCACCCTAAATCGGACGCCAAGGTTTGCGCTAGAATTTTTCCAAATTGTGTATTGGTTGTGATGTTGGGGTGGTGGCCGCAGCCGTAGCCGTCCTTTGTGAAGTTGGCGGTCCACTCAATTACCTTAATCTTACTCGTCGCGAATGATTTAAGAGTATTCATTTGCGAGCTGCGTGCATTGCCCTGTAATGCCGGGCTAACCACAAGATAAATTAATGCGTTTGAGTAATCTGTTTGCAGTTGGGCGAGTAATTTACCCAGTGCATTTTTGTAGCCGGGGTTTGGATCCCCTTGGGCGTAATCATTAGTGCCAATGTTAATAACGATGGCATCAGGAATATAGAGTGTTGTATCCCAACCTGCGCTGGTGTCGTCGGCCAAAATACGTTGTTGGCGATCCAATAAGGTTGGTCCTACGGGAGTCACTTCATTGTACGCGCGATAAACGCCTATTCCAGACCAGGCGATGCTGTGTAAATCTGCATTGAGTGTTTTTGCTGCGAGTGCTACGTAAGTTAATTGCTGATTTGATGTTGCGATTTCAAAAGGGCAGTCATGGCTTGCGCCTTCAATACCAAAACCCGTGGTGAGAGAATCACCCAAGGCAAGTAATTTGCGTGATGGAGCAGTAGGTACCGATAAAATATCACCATCGGTTTCCGGGTCAGATGTAAATGCGGAGGGCCCCCAAAGTGATTCCGAGACACGTGTGATTCTGACGGTATGATTTGCGTTGGGTAAATTGGATATGAGTTTGTATTTAAAGTTGCCCGCTTTGGTAAAGAGATTAAAACGCAGATCATCGATCTCAATGTGGAAGCGATTTTGTCCACTATCCTCGATACCTATACTGGTGCTCGTGCCTTTAAATGAATATTCGAGTGCAGAGCCTGACCATGTGAAGCTAACTCGTTTTGGGATCCGATTGTCAAAGCGGCCAATTTGACGAGTGTTGTAGCCGTAGAAAGCATCCTCCAGAAGTGGGCTGAATTCGATGTTCATTGCACTGGATGAATTGGCGCTACTGGATTGAGCAGAGCTGGAATGTTTTGCGCTGCTCACCGAGTTTATCTGCGGCATCGTTTGTGAATGATTGCTGCCTCCGCAACTGCTTAAAACCAGCAGGCTGAGCACCAGAATAGAATACGAACGGATTGATGTCATTAAGTGGTTTCCAGACGCTTTGAGCCTATTGGTATTAATGGCGGCGATTTTTTTACTTGGATTCTAATCAGAAAAACTTTTTAGTTTATTAATTTGTATTGATCAACTATTCCTTGAGTGTCTAGCGTGTAGGTAATTGTTTCGCTAATGATCTTTCCTGATGTGTCGATCGTCTGGGTCTGTACAATAAAATTCAAATTTCCATTGGTTGTGCTTTCTGCTCGCCAACTACCAGGGGCGATGCTGATATTGTTGTCGCAAGTAAAGGCGGGCGTTGAATCACTGTCGCCCGCTTTTACTTGCGTGGGGAAGTGGTAAGGCGATGTGGATGTGCAATTAATTCTAGTTCCTATGCCACTGCGGCTGGCAAAAGTCGTGAAAGAAATCAGATTTTTCGTTGCGGTATCGATGTAAGCGGTAGTTTCCCATACAGGCGCAGAAATATTGCTACTACCAAAACGAGAATTTTTAACGGTAAAGTAACGATATTGCGGTGTAACCATCACACCATTAATGACAGTTTCTGTCTGGTTTTCAATAGATACAAAACCGTATTGCGAAATGTCTTTGTCTAACAACTCGGAGGAGTAGAGCGAACCCTTGGCTACACTAGTAATTTTTTCCAAACTGTAAAATGTGCTTTTGGTGCTGTCAGTTGAATCGTTTTTTTTGTCGCTGCCGCAGCCTAGTAACAATAAAGGAACAATAAGTACACTTTTTCTCATTTCCTTACTCCATGTGAACATTCAAGAGGCGGAAAATATACGCTCTTAACCAGGCTCTAGCAATGCGATCGAATTTCTACAGCGTTCATGTGTAGACTAATTTGCGCCCTTATCATAAATCCCCTGCGCGATTTTTCGATGATGGCAGCCAAGTGGTGATGCTAACGCCTTTCGCACCATCTCCATATCTGGATCTTTGGCGTGCAAGGTTTTAAATACATCGGTTACTGATGGAAAGTCATTTGTCGTTTTAATCAAGACTACATCATCACCCGCAATTATTGTTCCGGCATTTATCACTCGCGCATAAGCGCCTGTGCGTGCTGCTTGCACAAAGTCTTTTATAAAACCGGAATCGTCCATGCGCGTGGCGAGTTTAAAACAAGGTGTGCGTGGCGCCGATATTTCAATAATCACGTTACCTATTTGCAATCTGTCGCCAATAAGTAGGGGTGCATCACCAAAGCTGGATAGCGTCAGATTCTCACCAAAAATTCCTGGCTCAAGCTCTCTGCCCAAGCGTGCAGACCACCAGGCGTAATCTTCCTGGCTATACAGATACAGTGCTTGATCAGCCCCGCCGTGTACGCGTGTATCCACAATGGCATCGCCCACAATGCCTAATTCGGTTATCTCAACCCGTGTGGCGACAGCTCTTTTAATAATCCCCGTTTGCACAGCGCCATTAGGCGTATCCAATGTTTCTTGTTTGCCGATATTGACGGAGACGAGTTTCATTGCAAAATCCTCGAGTGATTGGAGTGCTCATTTTTACTGACTTGATATCAGCGTTGGTGTGAATTGGCAATAGCCTCTATTTCCCGCTCGCTTGTTTTCGCAATGATTAATAAGAAGAATTCGGTGTGCTGTCGGGATTAATTTCACCATAAACTTCTTCCGGGTCTACCTCATTAATGAGCAAAGTCTCTCTCACCGTTTGAATATGGTCGAGCACGGTTTGGTATCTATCACCGTATTCATATTTGTTTACTTCGATAGCTTTGGGCATATAACAGAAGGCAATTTTTAACGCTTGAATCAGGTCTTCATTTGTTGCATCACTCATATCGTTCTCCATGTGTAGGTAGGTTGCTGCGGGCCGCGTAGGCTGAAGCACGAACCGCACGGCGCTTTCTTAAATTCACAACATAGAAATTTATTTTTTGTCGGGTAGATTGGACATTGCTGCCCAACCTAAAGAATTTTTACTTATTCGGGTGTGTTTGTTGAGTTCCACTCGCCTCCAAAATAATTGCAGCCAGTCGCAATTATTTTTAATCTTTTCACATCCTCGTACTTATAATCAATTACACCTGAAGACATACTATTTGTACAGGTTCCTAGAGGTTGCGGACATTTATTTCCATAGGTTATAGATTGTGCTCTAGCG